>JBEPYX010000110.1:0-6045 GCA_041641155.1 Thermoflexus sp. | reverse complement strand
GCGATCCCGGTTTTGCTCTTGTATCTGTTCGTGAACGCACGTTACGGCTTCCGGTTCTTCGGGGGGATCAAGCGCTGATCCGTCCGGGGGGATCGGAGCCTCAAGCGGGGAGGAGATCGATGGCGCGCATCCATCTGGAGGGGCTGCGGAAGACCTTCGGCCCGGTGGTGGCGGTGGACGATCTGACCCTGACGATCGAGGACGGAGAGTTCTTCGCCCTGCTGGGGCCCTCCGGATGTGGGAAGACCACCACGCTGCGCCTGGTGGCCGGGCTGGAGCGCCCCACCCGGGGGCGGATCTTCATCGGGGAGCGCGATGTGACGGATCTCCCGCCTCAGGCCCGGGATGTGGCGATGGTCTTCCAGGACTACGCCCTCTACCCACACATGAGCGTCATGGAGAACATCGGCTACCCGCTCCGGGTGCGCCACTACCCCAAGGCCGAGATCCGGCGGCGGGTTCGCGAGGTGGCCGAGGTGTTGCAGATCGTCGATCTCCTGGACCGACGGCCGGGGCAGCTTTCGGGGGGGCAGCAGCAGCGGGCTGCCGTCGCCCGCGCCCTGGTCTATCAACCCCAAGCGTTCCTCTTCGACGAGCCGCTGAGCAACCTGGACGCCAAGCTGCGCCTGGAGGCGCGCAGCTTCCTTAAGCACCTCCAGAAATCCCTGAGGATCACGACCATCTACGTGACCCACGATCAGGCGGAGGCCATGGCCCTGGCCGACCGCATCGGGGTGATGGATCGGGGGCGGTTGCTCCAGGTGGGAACCCCGCTGGAGATCTACCGGCGGCCTCGGAACACCTTCGTGGCCACCTTCATCGGCAGCCCGCCGATGAACCTGCTCCGCTGCCGGTTCCAGCGGGCGGAGGGGGTCCTGGTCCTGGAGGATGGGCAGGCGATCGCCCTCGGGGAGCGGGGGGAGGCGCTGCGCCACGCCTTCCAGGACGGCGAGCGGCTCTGGCTGGGCATCCGGCCGGAGCACCTGATGCTGGCCGAGGGGCCCGGGCCCACCCATCTGGCGGCCCGGGTTTACGCCGTCGAGCCCCTCGGGGTCGAAACCCTGGTGACGGTCCAGGTGGACGCGGAACGGATCGCCCTGCGCCTCTCCCTGGACGAGCCCCCGATCCTGCGGGAGCAGGTCTGGGTACGGGTGCCGATGGAACGAGCGCTCTTTTTCCGGGAAGGAGGGGAGCTGGCGCTGTGATCGCTCCGATGGGAAGGGCCACGGGGTCCCCACCGTTGATGAATTGCCGTCCGGATGATCCGTCGTGAAGAAGACGCTGTTGCACTGGGAGGGCCGGCTCACCCCGGCCGACAAGGCGGCTTCGGATTACGTGTTGCTCCCCTTTGACGTCCCTCCCGGCATCGCCCGCCTGGAGGTCCGTTACGCCTTCGAGGGGCAGGGACGGCCGGACAGCCCCAGCGTGATCGATCTGGGACTGTTTGACCCGCGGGGGGCGGATTTCCTGCGGGCGGAGGGCTTCCGGGGGTGGAGCGGGAGCGCGCGTCGGGAGGCGATTCTCACCCCCCGCGCGGCCACGCCCGGCTACCTGCCGGGCCCCATCTTCCCCGGCCGCTGGCATGTGATCCTGGGCCTCTACCGCATCGCGCCCTCCGGTTGTGCCTGCACGGTGGTCGTCGAGGCCTCCGAGGAGGAAGGGCCGCTGCCTCACCCGCCGCCCCCCGCGGGCGGCGGACCCACCGGCTCGGAACGGCCGGCGGCGGGTGGGGGCGCGCGCTGGTGGCGGGGGGACCTCCAAAGCCATAGCCACCACAGCGATGCCCCCGGATCCCTCGAGGAGCTGGTGGCGGCCGCCCGGCGGCGGGGCTTGGACTTCCTGGCGGTGACGGAACACAACACGGTCAGCCACTTCCCCTACCTCGCCGCCTGGAGCGGGCCCGATCTCCTCCTCATCCCGGGGGAGGAGGTGACCACCTATTATGGCCACATGAACGCCTGGGGGATTTCCCGCTGGCTGGAGTTCCGATGCCGGACGCCGGAGCAGCTGCGGAGGGTGATCGAGGCCGCCCACGCCATGGGCGCCCTGGTCTCCATCAACCATCCCAAGACGGATGGGCCGCCATGGGAGTATCCCACGGACCTCCCGGTGGACGCGGTGGAGGCCTGGCAAGGGCCATGGCCGCTACGGAATCACGAGTCCCTTGCCTTCTGGGATCGGCTGCTGCGGGCCGGGCGGCGCGTGACCGCGGTCGGCGGGAGCGACAAGCATCAGGATCGCCCGGGCGAGGGGACGCCCTTCTATCAGGTCGGCCACCCCACCACATGGGTCTACGCCGAGGCGCGGACGATCCCCGCCATCCTCTCTGCTATCCGGGCGGGCCGCGTGGTGATCACCGCCGACGTGGACGCGCCGTGGGTCGAGCTGACCGCGGAGCGGGGGGATGCGGCCTGGATGGTCGGCGAGGCGGTGCCGCCCGGCGGCCCGGTTCGGGTGCGCTGCGTGGTGCGGGAGGGGAAGGGCCTGCACCTGCGCCTGCTCTCGCGGCAGGGGGAACAGGCGTTCGTCCCCATCGATCGCTCCCCGTTCGAGTGGACGCTGGAGCTGGATCTGGGGCAGCATGGATACATCCGGGCCGAGTTGCGCGGGGTGCGGCACTTGGCCACGGAGACGCCCGATGATCTCCCGATGGTCGCGATGACCAATCCCATTTGGGGAGCCCAATAAAGCCCGGGATCGAACCCCAATGCATTCGGGTCGGGAGGACCGTTTCGTCCGCCAGCGTGCGGCAGGCACCCTGCTCGCCGCCCGAGAGCTCCACAAGCCCTGGAGGGAGAGATGGATCTGGAAGCCTTCATCGTCACCCATACCCACTGGGATCGGGAATGGTATCGTCCCTTCCAGGCCTTTCGTTACCGTCTGGTGGATCTGGTGGACCAGGTCCTCGACACCCTCGAACGGGATCCGGACTACGCGGGCTTCCTGCTCGACGGCCAGTCGGTCCTCCTGGAGGACGTGCTCGCGATCCGCCCGGATCTGGCGCCGCGGATCCAGCGGGCCGTGGAGGCGGGGCGGCTGTGGATCGGCCCGTGGTATGTGCTGCCCGACGAGTTTCTAGTGAGCGGCGAGGCCCTGATCCGCAACCTCCAGGTCGGGATCCGGATCGCCCGCCGCTTCGGCCGCTGGATGCCGATCGGCTACACCCCGGACCCCTTCGGGCACGTCAGCCAGCTGCCTCAGATCCTGCAGGGGTTCGGGATCGGGACGGCGATCCTCCAGCGCGGCCTCGACGACCACCCCACGCTGCTCTGGTGGGAGGCGCCGGACGGCACCCGGGTGTTCACCGTGTATCTCCGGGATAGCTACGGCAACGTCGCCTGGGTCCCAGAGGACGCGGAGGCCCTGGCGGCCTACTGGAAAGCCCAGGCCCTCTCCCTCGCCCCCCACACGCCTGTTCCCCAGGTGCTGTTGATGAACGGGACGGACCATCTCTTCCCCCACCCCCACCTCACCGCGTGGCTGCGGGCCGCCCAGGCGCACCTGCCGGACCTCCGCCTGCGCCACGCCTCTCTAGAGGATTACGTGGAGGCGGTGCGCACTGCCCTGGGCGGGCGCCTGGAGGCCCTGCCGGTGGTCCGCGGGGAGTTGCGCTCGAGCAAGCGCCACCCCGTCCTCCCCGGGGTCCTTTCCACTCGGATGTGGATCAAGCAACGCAATGCGGCGACCCAGACCGAGCTGGAGCGCTACGCAGAGCCGCTGCTGGCCTTCGCCTATGCGATCTGCGGCCTGGACCGGCGTCCCCTCCTCCTGGAGGCGTGGCGGCTCCTCCTTCAGAACCATTTCCACGATTCGATTTGCGGGACCGGCGTGGACGAAACTCACGAGGATATGAAGCCGCGCTTCGATCACGCTGAGCAGATCGCCCGTCTGGTGAGCCACGAGGCGATGGAGCGCCTCCTGCGCTGGAAGGCCGCCGAGGCGCCCCCGGGGTGGCTGGTTTCGGATCCCGCTGCGTTGGAGCAGACCCTCCTGGTTTACACGCCGATCCCTGGGCCGGTCCGAGGCCCGGTGGAGGCGGTCCTGCCGATGCTCCCCCCCGGCCTGACCTATCGCCTCCGGGATGAAGCGGGGCGGGAGATCCCCATGTTCGAAATCGAGGCGGAAGGGGGCTATGTGGAGCAATGGGCAGTGGGCTCGGAGGAGTGGCCCTCGTTCCTGGGGCGGATGTTGGGGATCCATGTCGGCCGCTACCTTGCCAAGCGGGTGTGGGTGGATCTAGAGGGAAGGCGGATCTGGGCCCAGTGGGCGGACGCCTCCGCCGATATGGACCACTCGATGATCTCCTCGATCCTCCGGGTGGGCCGTCGGCTGCAGGAGGCGCGGCCCACGATCGCCGACCCATGGACGGTGTCGGCGGTCATGGGCGGATCCTCCCGCTGGATCTTCGAGGCCCCCGATCTCTCGGGGACGGGCGTCCAAGCGTATCGGCTGCAGATCGTCCCAGGCGCCCCCCAACGGGTCCAGCGGCGCGCTCGGGAGGAAGGGATCATCGAGAATGAGTTCTTCCGGCTCGCGGCGGACCCCCTCCGCGGCACTCTGGAGTTGGAGGATCGGCGGAGCGGCCGCCGCTGGATCGGCCTCAACCGGTTCGAGGACGAGGGGGATGCCGGGGATGTCTACAATCACGAGCCTATGATGGAGGATCAGCGGGTGGATCGGCCGGCGGAGCCGCCGCGGGTGCGGTCGTGGGAGGAGGGGCTGCGGGGGCAGTGTCTAGAGGTCGAGCTCCGCTATGAGGTCCCCGCCAGGCTGCGCCCCGATCGCCAGGGCCGTTCGGCCGAGACGGTGGCCATGCCGATCACCGTGCGGGCCTGGCTCCGGCCGGGGATCCCCCGGGTGGATGTGGAGGCTACGGTGGAGAACCGGGCGGCCGACCATCGCCTGCGGGTGGCCTTCCCCACCGGGATCGCAGCGGAAACCTGGGTGACGGAGGGGGCCTTCGATCTCGTGACCCGCCCCGTGGGCCCGGCGGCGATCCCGGATCCGACGTGGGTTGAGCAGCCGACCCCGACGGATCCTCAGCAGGCGTTCGCCTTCGTCGAGGACGGGGCGGGCGGGTTCCTGCTGGCCAACCAGGGCCTCCCGGAGATCGAGGCGCGGCGGGATCCCGGCGGGGGCGTGGAGCTTGTGCTGACGTTGTTGCGCGCGGTGGGATGGCTCTCCCGGGGGGATCTACAATCCCGGCGGGGGCATGCCGGGCCGCCCCTGCCGACCCCCTCGGCCCAGATGATCGGGCAGTGGACGTTCCGTTATAGCCTCATCCCCTTCGTGGACCGCTGGGAGGCGATCCGGGAGGCCTATCGGTTCCTGGCCCCTCCGCTCGCCGTCGCCGGGCCCGGGGAGCCGGCGGAGCGGCCATTCGTCCGGGTGGAGCCGGCCGCCTTCGTCCTGACGGCCGTCAAGGCCCCGGAGGAAGGGGAGGGGCTCATCGTGCGCGGCTACAACGCTTCCACGCAGCCCCTGGAGGTCCGTCTGACGTTCTGGCGTCCGATCCGCGCGGCCTGGCGGGCGGATCTGATGGAGCGTCCCCAGGAGTCCATCGTCCCCAACGGATCCCAGCTCGCGGTCCCGGTGCGGCCGAAGGAGATCCTCACCGTGCGGCTGCTCCTGGGATGAGTGGGCGGCCGGCTTTGCGGAAAAGCCTATGCCCTTCATTGGGGGATCGGGGGGCTTCTCCGGCCTGCCCTACGGGTTGACGATGGGCCGCCGTACGGTCACGCAGGTTCCCTGACCGGCCTCGCTTTGGATCTCGACGCGCAGCCACTGCATCCGCTCGATGAAACCCGCCAGGCTCAAGGATCCACCGGAGACCGGATGCTCGGCCACGATCTCCAAGCACTCCCCCAAGGCGGTGAGCCGTTTCAGAGCTTATCCCATTCTTAACTTACCTCCCTCAATCCACGTTCAACCCCGATGGGATTAGCCAGGAAAGATCAACGGTCGGGGGATCTGAGGCACTGGGGCTGTTGTGGGGTGGATCTCCAGAGCCATCTCCATCGGGGCTATCATGGAGCGCGCGAGCCG
>JBEPYX010000109.1:0-6050 GCA_041641155.1 Thermoflexus sp. | reverse complement strand
CTGGAGATCACCAGTTGTTTGCCGTTGCTGTGGAGGGTGTTGAAGGTGTGGAAGAACTCCTCCTGGGTGCTCTCCTTCCCGGCGATGAACTGGATGTCGTCAATGAGCAGGACGTCGATGGAGCGGTATTTGTCCCGGAACTGATCGGTGGTCTGGGCCCGGATGGCGTTGATCAGGTCGTTGGTGAACTCCTCGGAGGAGACGTAAAGGACCCGTAGGCCCTTGCGCAGGCAGACGTGGCCGATGGCGTGCAGCAGATGCGTCTTGCCCAGCCCTACGCCGCCGTAGATGAACAGGGGGTTGTAGGTCTGGGCGGGCCGCTCCGCCACCGCCAGCGCGGCCGCGTGGGCCAGCCGGTTGCTGGGGCCCACCACGAAGGTCTCAAAGGTGTAGCGGGGGTTGAGGCGTTGTGCCCACGGCGAGGCAGCCGCCTCCTCGCCGCCCGGGTTGGAAGGGGAAGAGGGCTGGAGGCGCCCGTTCTCGTAGACCACGAAGTCGACCGCCACCGGCCGCCCCACGACCCCGGCCAGCGCGCGGGCGATGACCGTCCGCAGCCGGTGTTCCAGCCAGTCCCGTGCGTAGGCGCTGCGCACCCCAATCACAAATGTGTCCCCTTGCACCGAGAGCAACTGGGTGCCCTTCACCCAGGTCTCAAACGTCGGTTTGGGGATCTGCCACTGAAGCTCGCTCAGGACGGCTTGCCAGATCTCGCCAGGGTTTTCGATGGCACTCATCCGGATCCCTCCCAGCGCGCTACGGCGATCGCCTCGGTTGCGGCGACACTCCGATCGGGGGCGAACGACCCACCACGTGATCCCGTTTGGGCGAAGGTGAACCGCACCCCTCTGGATCGGCCGAGATGATCGAGCGTTCTAGCGTGGGGACCGATTCAGAACGCAGCCGCGGCGAGGCCGACATCGCGTGGGTTCGACTCGGCCCTCCGCGCCGAGCAGTGAGGATGCGTTTTCGATTCTACGCCGGGCAGGCCGGCCGGGCAATCCCTCGGAGGCCGCCTTAACCTTCCGGTTTCCCCCATTGTTTTCCACACCCCCCCGCGTGCTATCCCCAATTCGAGCCTCGTTTGTCCCCACGGATCTGCCACAAGGGCCCTTGTTATCCACAGATTTTTCCACAGCTTGCCCGACCACTGGGCGAGGCCCTCCGCCTGAATCGTGGTTATGGAGGCCATCGCGGCTATAATCCAGAGAGGGCCCGGGCGTTCCGGCGGGCTCATTCCCTATATCAGGAGGCGGGCGTGAAGCGGTTGATGATCACCGGCGGGGCTGGCTTCATCGGCTCCAACTTCGTGCGCTGGACGCTGGAGACCTACCCCGACGCGTATGTGCTGGTCTACGATAAGTTGACCTACGCGGGGAACCTGGACAACCTGAAGGACGTGGCCGAGCGGTTCCGCGGCCGCTACGCCTTCGTCCAGGGCGACATCTGCGATGCCCGCGCGGTCCACGAGGCGATCCACGCCCACCGGATCGAGGCCATCGTCAACTTCGCCGCCGAGTCCCACGTGGACCGCTCGCTCATGGAGCCCGGAAGCTTCGTCCAGACTGACGTCTTCGGCACCTATGTGCTGCTCGAGGCGGCCCGCCGCTTCGGGCTGCGCTACCACCAGGTTTCCACCGACGAGGTCTACGGCGAAGTCCTCGAGGGAGCCTCCACCGAGGAGGATCCGTTGAAGCCCCGCAGCCCTTATTCCGCCAGCAAGGCAGGAGCCGACCTGCTCTGCCTGGCCTATCACACCAGCTTCGGGGTTCCCGTGACCATCACCCGGGGTTCTAACAACATCGGCCCATATCAGTATCCGGAGAAGTTCGTCCCCCTGTGCATCACCAATGCCATCGACGATGAGCCCCTTCCGATCTACGGCGATGGGCAACAGATGCGGGACTATCAGTATGTGCTGGACCACTGCGAGGGCATTGACGTGGTGCTGCGCAAGGGAGTGCCGGGGGAGATCTACAACCTGGGGACGGGGGTTTCGACGCCGAACATCGAGGTTGCGAGGCGGATCCTGGACATCTTGGGCAAGCCATATTCGCTGATCCGGTTGGTGCCGGACCGGCCAGGGCACGACCGGCGGTATGCCCTGGACATCTCGAAGATCCTCGCCCTGGGCTGGCGCAGCCGGCACACGCTGGAGGAGGCGCTGGAGAAGACGGTGCGTTGGTATGTGGAGAACGAGTGGTGGTGGCGCAAGATCAAATCGGGGGAATATCGGGAATACTACCACCGGCAGTATGCGGAGCGCCTCGCCCAGAGCCGGCCGGCCTTTCCCTCATAGGACGGCGACCCGCGGTGGGGCTTGAGGGAGTCGCCGCTCAGCGCGTGGGGAGACCCGCATCTCGACCCGATCCCCTTTGGATGGCCGATGGGGCCGCGGGATCATTCCGGCTCGATGAGCATGCGAACCGCCATGGTCCGCTCGACCCCGCGCCACAGGAGCAGGACCTCCTCGTGGACATGATCGCCGATCCGCACGGTGCGCCGATCCTTCACCCGAGCGATCCCCAGTCGGATGAGGTCCTCTGGGTCCACTGGGACCATCGCTGTGGCGATCCGCACCCCCTCCGCGGAGAAGGTCCCGGAGAGGGCGATGGCCATCGGCGGGCGCTCCTCCGCATACGCCCGCCAGAACCCCGAATCCCGCCCGATCCAGCAGATCACGTCCGGCGTCTCTAAGAGGCGCCGCTTCCAGTTCACCAACCCCACCATATCCGGGAACCCGGCCGCCAGATAGCCGGCCAGCCGCCGCTCGTCCACCTGCTCTGGGATCGAGCGATCCCACGGCCCCCCATCCTCGGCGAACAGCAGCCGCATGCGCGCCCGCAGGTCCGGCAGGTAGATGTTCGCCGCCTCGTCCAGGACGCGGTCAGCGAATCCCAGCGCGCGGGCCTCCTCCGCGGCTGCCGATGGGTCACGCTCGTAGCGCTGCATATAGCGGATCAGCGCGCCCAGGGCGGCGTTGAGATCCCCTTGGCGGTTCGGGGGCGGGCCATAGCCGGGTAGGCGCCAGGGGCGGCCCACGGCGAGCAGCGAGATGGCGGCGATCAGGCCATCCAGGATCTCCTCCGATTCCCCCGCCGCCTGGGCCATTAGCAGCGGAACCGCCAAGCGCGCCGGAAGCCCCAGCTCCAGGATCTGGTAGCCCCGTGGCGTGATCCGCCCCCGCCGATCCAGGGCCTCGAGCCGCCGCAGCAGCCGGGTCGCCTCCTCCACCGCCTCGCGGGTGGGCGGATCGGGTAGGGGGAGATCCCGCACTGCCAGCCCCAGGGCTGCGCCGACCAGCACGATCCGCTCGGGGGAAGATCGAAGGGTCTCGGGCGGCCGGGCGATCTCCCGCAGTTCCGCCATCCGGAAACACCGGATGCAGATCCCAGGGGCGGTCCGCCCAGCGCGCCCTGCCCGCTGGGCGGCCTCCGCCTGGGAGATCGGCACCACCGGCAGCCGCACGAACCCTCGGGCGTCCGACTCGCTCCGGCGCACCAACCCGAGGTCCAGCACCAGCCCCGCGTTCATCGTCAGCGAGACCCCGGCCAGTTCGGTGCTGACGAAGAGGCGCGTCGCGCTGCGATCGGCGGCCCGCTCCACCACTGCCTCCTGCTCACTCACAGCCATCGCCCCGTAGAGGGGGATCACCTCGTTACGGAACTCCGATCGCAGCGCCTCCACCGTGGCCTCGATCTCCCGAACGCCCGGCATGAAGATCAGGGCGTGGAGGGGGATCCCCAGATGGGCGATCCGGATCTCATCCGCCCCGACCTCGACCTCCGTCCCCTGGAACTTCAGATGCCGGTAACGGCGAAGGGCCTTGAGGACCACGCGGGCGGGCTGATCGACCCGCGTGGCGAAGCGGACCGGCCACTCGATGACACGGACGGGATACTGAGGGGCGGGGAGCTCGATCTCTACGATCTCATATCCGAACCGCCGGGCGATGCGGGTGACCCGCTCCTCCACCCGCTCCAGGGTGGCGGACATCACGGCGAAGGGGCGGCCTTCCTTCACGATCAGGGCGAAGGACAGATCCCCTTCCATCTGGCGGAGGTGGATTTCGTCCACGATGGGGAAGATGCCCGAGAGGCCCTGGCTCAGGATGTATTGGATCAGGATCCCGGTGGTGACGTAAGCCACGTGCACGTCGAGCATCCCGTAGGGGAGCGTGTGGCTCCCCCGCACGGCGTATCCGACGCGCCCCCGGAGGAGGATCTGGCGCCCTCCCGCGAACTCGTAGACATCCGGGTGGAGGTCCGGAGGCAGCTCATAGACCCCGTCCTGGGTCCGATGGTTCACATACCAGGCCAGGGAGATGGCCGCGGCTCGGGTGGGGACGGCCACCATGGCCGGTTGGTCGGCCCATGCGGCGAGGAGGAAGGGCACGACGGTGGATTTCCCGGAGCCCGGCGGGCCTTTCACCAAAACCATGATCCGCGAATGGGACTTCAGAAGCTCCTCGATCGACGAGCGAGTTTGGCTCATCCCCATACCCCGCGCTGAAGACCGCGAGCGGTTTTCCCCTCCCGATCCCGTTCAGTATAACCCGCGGGGCGGCTGCAAGGGGGAGCGGTTCACGGGCCCTCCACCAGGAACAGGGGCAATCCGCCGACAGCGGCCTCCCCTTGCGGCTGGCGGGTGGGGTTGCACCCGGTGGGGGTGTTGTAGTTGGTGGCAGGGGGGAGCGAGAACGTATACACGCCGTTCGCCGGAGCGACTGCCGTCGGGGCCCCGGTGCGGACGTCGTAGACGATCCCATGGGGTGCGACGGCGGTCACCGTGATGGTGGCGGGGATGTTCAGGCGGGTCCAGGCCAGCAGCACCCGCGCCCCGTCCGGCCGCCGAAAGGCGAACCACTCCACCTGCCCCGTGCAGGCTCCCCAATCCGTCTGGCCGTTGGTGGATCGCCACCGCCAGAGGGGTGTCGCCCCGCGCAGGTGCGTGGCCACCAGCCGGTAAGCAGCCGCTGCCGGACGTGCCCCCGCATCGGACGGAAAGCACGGCGCGGGGTTCGGGTTTCGATAGAGGCCGAAGGCATCATGGGACTCCGGCCCGTTCCCGCAATCATCGTGTAGCATAAAATGGAAAACCACCCGCGCCCCCAGCCAGAGGGCATAGGCCGCGCTCTGCACCACGTAAGCCGCTTGCTCCTCCTTCGTCCCCCGATAGATGCTGTTCGGATCCCAGGTGGGCCCGGGGTAATCATCCCACACCGGCAGGCCGCTCTCGTTCACCCACATCTCCTTCGAAAGGCCGAACTCCCCGAGCGTCGCCTTGGCCTGGTGGAGGTAGCGGAAGGTCTGCCAGGCGTAGCTGTAACTGTGGATGGGGAGGACATCGAAATACCAGCCGAAGGCGTCCCGAAGGTCGGGGTCGGGATCTCCCTGGAGGGCGGTGAGAACTTCCCGCAGCCAGTTCGGTTTCTCGAAGATCGCCAGCCCGCCGAACAGGATGCGGGCCTGGGGGTCCGCCTGGCGGGCGGCGATGGTGGCGACCTTCAACAGCCGCGCGTAATCCGCCGCGCTGCCGCTCCAGAAGAACGTGAGATCCGGCTCGTTCCAGATCTCCCAGGCGCGCACGCCGCGGCCGGAGGGCCACCCGCTGACCTCGCGGCTTGCGATCCCGCCCGGGCGGTAGCGGGTGACGGCCTGATGGACGAAGACCGCCCATCGGTTCTCCGGGTTGATGGTCTTGTGGGGGCCGGGCCGGTCCGTTCCATCGGTGAAGATCGGGGCGTACAGCCCGGCCGGGGGGTTGGCGGCGGCGACGGCGATGGGGGAGCCGGGGGGCGCGCCCCCGGAACGGCGCAAAGGGGATCCGCCGATGGGCAGCCGGGCCGGGGCGCCGGCGGTGGCGTAGAAGCCGGGGGTGCCGATCAGGATGAGGGAAACTTCAAACCCCTGCGCCAGGGCGTCCCGCAGGGCGACATCCACCTGGTTCCACTGGAACTGGCCGGGCGACGTTTCCACCCCGCTCCAGTAGAGGGGCCAGCGATCCCAGCGGGCGCCCACCCCTCGGGCCCGTTCGAAGCGGGCCGCGTCTGC
>JBEPYX010000108.1:0-6051 GCA_041641155.1 Thermoflexus sp. | reverse complement strand
GCGATGGCCCTCACGGTGGATGCGGCCCGGCAGGTTCTGGATCTGCCCCTGGAAGACCCCCGCGTGGCAGCCTATCTGCAGGGGCATCCGCTGGAGGGGCCATGGGCGGACGGCTGGGTCCTGATCGCCGTGGAAGGGTTCCCCCTGGGTTGGGCCCGCGCCGAGCGGGGACGCCTGAAGAACCTGTATCCGCGCCACCTGCGGGCGATCGGCTGGTGGGAGGTGGAGGCCTCCGGAGGGGAAGGGTAGCGCCCGGCCCTTCGGCCTTATCCCTCGACCTCCTCGACGGAGACCCCAATGGCCTCCAGCCAGGCCTTCAGGGCGGAGGCGTGGTCCGCCTGGACCATCCAGGTGGAAGCATCCAGCGGGCGGATCCAGGGGGCAAGGTCCGGCTCCTGGCGCAGCGCCTCCAGGATCTCCGGGCGATCCATCCGCAACAGGATCACATGCTCCCATCGGGCCCGTGGGGGGTGGTCGCTCCACGCCAGCAGGCGGGCCAGCAGGCGGGCCGGCAGAGGCCCTCGATGGACCTGCTGCAAGCGCTGCAGGATCTGGGGAAGGGTCAGGCCGGCCTGCTGCCCGGCGCGGAGGGTCTCCTCGGTGATCCGGAACCCCTCCGGGATCCGTTCGGTGAACGGCGCCAGCAGGCGCTCCACCCCGGGATGGGGAAACGGCCCGGCCCAGCGGATGATCCCGGAGGGCTCCGCCACCACTTGGTTGCGCAAGTCCTCCGGCCGGAACCCGCTCACCCAGGGATGGATCCCCTGGGGTTGCCAGCGGGACGCGAGAACCTCTACCGGCTCCGTTGTCCACCCGATGGAATCCCCCAGCCGGCGAACCCCCAGGCCTCCGGGAAGCGGTTCCCCGGCCGTGCGGACCAGGGTCACTCGCCGATAGATGCGGATCTGGTTGAACCGCCGATGCCAGTCCTCCAGGGAGCGGCGGACGTTCGAGGGGAGGGGCTCGCCGGTGATCCCTTCAAGGAAAGCGATCACGTCGGGGACGTCCCAGCCCTGCTGAAGCCCCCGGTAGATGGAGTCGCGGGAGATCTGATATACCGAGATCGGATCCCCCGGGCTGGGATCTGCGAAGGCCTCCAGCGCGGCCAGGATCGCCTCGGGCACCGGTTCGAAGACCAGGATGCGGAAGTCGGGCTGGACGATCACGCGGCCGCCTTCTTCCGGGAGCGGGATCCGTTCCCCCACCCCCAGGACCCCGGCGCCGAAGGGTGTGAGGCGCACCGCGGCCCACCGATCACCCCGATATCCAAGATCGAGCAGGCCCAGCCAGTGCAACGGCCATAAGATTTCCTCCACCAGCCACGTCTTCAGTTGGGATGCGGTGGCCCGGCCCGCGGGGGAAAGGGGATCCGGCAGGCGTTCCGGCCGATCCGCCAGAGCAGCCCGGAGCAATGCAGGGAGGGGGATCCAGGATCCGGGCTCTGGCTCGCGGAGCGCCTGTTCGATGCGGGAGCGGAGGAGGCTGAGGGACAGCACCCCCGATTCTGGACTCTCAGCGGCGTCATCTCCCTTCCAGGCGCGGATCGCCTCCAGGACCCGATCGGTGAGCCCCTGCGCCCAGAAGGGATGCTGCATGTCGAGCGCCAGAGTGGCCCCGTGGATTCGAAGCACCCCCATCCGTTCGAGCAGTCGCTGCAGGAAGGCCAGATAGCGAGATTCGAGGGGCGATTCCCCCAGCCCCAGCCAGCGCCGAAGGCGTCGGACCCAGTGGGCCGGGAGGCGCCCCTCGCGGGTCAAGGAGATCCCAGGGGATCGGCGGAGGAAGCGGGCATACCGCCCCAGATCCCGGGCCAGCCGCTGCGGGGCAGCGGGCACCGCCTGGAGGGCGGGGGCAGGCTCCTGGCAGGGGAGGGCGGCGGCCACTTCCGCCGGGAGGACAGCCTCCCCCTGGGGAAGGAAGGAGCGGATCGGCCGGCCCATGCGGTGCCAGTAGATCAGGCCGGACGTGGCGAGACGAACGGCAAGCTCCTCAAAGGGGATCTCGAGCCGGCCGTCCGTTGCGATTTCATATAAAATCGATAGGGCCAGCGCAGGCATCGCGCCGCCTGCCTCGCGCACCCATTCCAGAGCCATTCGGCCCTCCGCTGGGAGGGCGGACCAGAGGGCTGCCAACCGGTCCGGATCGCCCAGCCAGCGCAGCAGGCGCTCGTCGGCACCGGGCTCCGTATCGGACGGCTCCCCCTGCGGGGGGAGGATGCGGTCCAGCAACCGGGGGTCGTAACCGCGCACAACATCCTTCAGGTGCATCATCGGAACCCTCTTCCGCCCCCCGGAGCCCGAGGCTCCGGGGTCGGTTACCAAAGTCAGGTCAGAAAACATGAACCATTCCGGTAAATTAAAGGGCAGCGCGATGGAATCCGGGGCTTCGCGCCCAGGGGAGGGGTGAATCGACGTGGAGACCCAGCGGCTGGAACCCACCCCATCTCCCTCCCTCCTGAAGGCGGGGGAGGTGCTTCAAGGCCGATATCGCATCGAGCGGGTGCTCGGCACGGGCGGGATGAGCACCGTTTATCTGGCCCTGGACCTCCGTTTTAACCGGGCGCGGCGGCTTTGCGCCATCAAAGAGATGATCAGCCATATCCTGGACCCCCGGATGCGAGCCCTCGCCCAGCAAAGCTTTGAGCGCGAGGCCGCCCTCCTGGCCACCCTCAGCCATCCATCCATCCCCAAGATCTACGACTACTTCATTGAAGGCGAGCGCAGTTACCTCGTCATGGAGTATATCCCAGGCCAGGACCTGGAGACCCTCCTGCGGCGCACCGAGGGGATGCTGCCGGTGGAGGAGGTGGTGAACTGGGCGGTGCAGATCTGCGATGTGCTCCACTACCTGCACTCTCAACAGCCCCCCATCATCTTCCGGGACCTCAAGCCGTCGAACATCATGGTGGACCCATATGGACGGGTGTACCTGGTGGATTTCGGGATCGCCAAGGTATTCCAGGCGGGGCAGCGTGGGACGATGGTCGGCACGGAGGGCTATAGCCCGCCGGAGCAGTATCGGGGGGTGGCGGATCCACGCACCGACATTTATGCGTTGGGGGCTACGCTGCATCACCTGTTGACGGGCCAGGACCCACGCCTGGAGCCGCCGTTCTCCTTCCACGAACGCCCCATCCGCCGGATCAACCCGGCGGTCCCCGAGGCCCTGGCCCAGGTGGTCATGCGCGCCCTGGAATATGATCCGGACCGCCGGTTTCAGTCGGCCCTGGAGATGAAGCAGGCCCTCTTGTCCGCCCTCGGCCCGCGCACCCTTATGCGCCCCGGGGTCCATCGTGAGCGCCCCTCGGAGAGCGGGCCCTACCGGGTGAAGTGGGCCTTCACCTGCGAGGACGAGATCCGCTCCCGCCCGGTGGTGGCGGGTGATCGGGTGCTGGTCACCTCATACGATCACAACGTATATGCGCTTTCGCGCGAGGAGGGGAAGCTCCTTTGGAAGTTCGCCGCTGGGGGCGGGATCGGGGGGGCAGCGGCGGTGGCGGGTGACCGGCTGGTGGTGGGCTCCCTGGACCATCGCCTTTACGCGTTGCGGGTTGCGGATGGGGCGTTGTTGTGGATGGTGGAGACGGACGGGCCGATTTATACCACGCCGCGGATCGCGTCGGGCCTGGCCTTCTTCGGCGCCGATGATGGGATTTTCTACGCCGTGGATCTGGACACGGGCCGGGTGGTCTGGAAAGTGGATCTGGGCTCGCCGATCCGATCCTCTGCCGGGTTCTATGGGGAGATCCTGGTGGTGGGCACTGAAGATGGGGGCGTCTACGCGATGGACCTGCAGGGCAACCTCCGCTGGCAGTTCAGCGCCCGCCGGGGCGTGACCGCCTCGCCTTGGGTGGATGGGGAGCTGGTGGTGATCGGGTCGTGGGACTGGCATGTGTACGCCCTGGACGCCCGCAACGGGTGGGCGATGTGGCGGTTCCGTACCGGAAAACCGGTCCTCTCCTCCCCCATGGTATGGGAGGGCGTGATCTACGTCGGCTCGGCCGACGGCTTCCTTTACGCATTGAACGCGCGCACCGGGAACCCGATCTGGCGGTTTCAGGCGGGCGGGCAGGTGAACGCGCCGCCTCTGATCTTGGAGGGACGGATCCTGGTAGGGGCGACGGATGGTCGGCTGTATGCTATTGATGCACGCAACGGAACCGCCCTCTGGTCCTTCCAGACAGAAGGACCGATCGTCTCAGCGCCGGATTGGGCGGAGGGAGTGCTGTATGTGACTTCTATGGACTGTCGGGTTTACGCGTTGAGTTTGGGGTAGCAGGACACATGTCTCCGCGCGGGTGGGGAAGGTTGGTGCGCTGCGGATCAAAAAAGGGGAAGGGGGAAGCGTCCCTCGCATGAGGAGAAGGCACCCGCGATGTGGAGACCCTTCGGTGACGCCACGCGAGGCCATCCAAACCGGAGGAGCGATCGGCCGATGAAATGGATCCAGCGCCTGTTCCGGCGGCCCAAGGCCGCGGAAGCGCTAGCGCCTTCTCCTCCTTCTTCCGCCCCTACGTCAGAGGAGGCCGCGGAGCCTGCCGTGCTTCCTCCTTCACCGACGCAACCGATAGAGGAATCCCGGGCGGGGACCACCCCGCTTCCGCCGATCCCGGTCCAACCCGCGATTGGGTTTCGCTTGGGCTGGGCGACCGACCCGGGCCTGGTTCGCCCCAGCAACGAGGATGCGGTGTTGGTCCTGTATCTCACCTACCAGGGTTCCCGGGAATTGGGGCCCATGGGGCTGTTCCTGGTGGCGGATGGGATGGGTGGGCATCGGGGAGGCGAGCAGGCCAGCGACCTCGCGGTTCGGGAGATCGCCCGCTACTTGACCGCTCATCTATTGCTTCCCCATCTGGCCCATCGGAGCCCGGATCGCCCGATCAAGGAGCTGCTGGAGGAAGCGCTCCAGGCGGCCAACGCCCAGATCCTCCAGGGGGTTCCCGGAGGGGGGACCACGGTGGTGGGGGCGCTGGTGATCGGAGACAGCGTACACTTGATCCACGTGGGGGATAGCCGGGCTTACTTGGTCTGGCCAGATCGGCTGGAGCAGCTCACCGAGGACCACTCCCTGGTTCAGCGGATGATCTCACTTCACGGGTTGAGCCCGGAGGAGGCCGCCGGGGTTCCGCGCAATGTCCTCTATCAGGCCCTGGGCCATCCCAGCCGTTTAAACCCGGGCTACTGTCGGATCTCCCTCCCCCGCGACGCATGGCTGATGCTCTGCACGGATGGGCTGTGGGGGGAGGTCCCGGAGGCTCAGATCTTGCAGATCGTTTGGGAAAGCGCCTCCCCCCAAGAGGCGTGCGACCGCTTGGTCCAGCAGGCGAAGGCGGCCGGGGGCCACGATAACATCTCGGTGATCCTGATCGGGCGATGAGCGGGCATGAGGAGTTCCTGGATTACTACGCGATCCTCGGTGTCTCCCCCTCCGCTAGCGCGGAGGAGATCAAGCGGGCCTATCGGGCACTGGTCCGCAGGGTGCATCCGGACGCGATGCCCAAGGCGGGAACCGCCTCGTTGTTCTACTTGGTCCATGAGGCGTATTCCGTGCTTTCGGATCCGGAGCGCCGGGCCGAGTATGACCGGGAGTGGCATGCCCGGCGGGGAGACCATGGGTCTCTCTTGAGATCCCGGCTGGTCCTCAGCCGCTCCGTGGTGCCCAGCCTGAATTCCCCCCAGGTCCTCTATGCGCTGCTCACGATTGAACCCCTATCTGTGGATACCGCTTCGATCTCGAGATGGCCGTTGCATCTGTGCTTGGTGATCGACCGGAGCAACTCCATGAGAGGCGCCCGCCTGGTGCAGGCGAGGGCCGCCGCCTTGGAGCTCGCCGGCCACTTGGGCCCCGAGGATCGCCTGGCGGTGGTGGCGTTCCACAACCGGGCGGAGGTGATCTGGCCGTTAAGCCCTGTCGGTGAGCGCTATCCGTTGCAGATGCGCCTGGAGACCCTTCACGCGGAGGGGGGGACGGAGATCTACCAGGGGCTGTCGCTGGGGTTCCAAGAACTCTTCCGGGCCCGCCGGGTGGGCGTCCATTCGCACATCATCCTGC
>JBEPYX010000107.1:0-6079 GCA_041641155.1 Thermoflexus sp. | reverse complement strand
GGGAAGGCCAGCACGGACTGGGCGAGGATCAGAGGGATCATCCCCGCCATATTCACCCGGAGGGGAATGTAGGTGCTGCCGCCCCCGTAGATCCGATGGCCCCGGACCCGGCGTCCATACTGGACCGGGATACGCCGCTGCCCCTCCTGGATGAACACGATGGCCGCCACCGTGATCACCGTCAGGGCCAGGAACACCACAATGCCCAAGGTGCCGTTGCTGGTCCAGATCTGGGCTAGGTTGTAGGGCGCTCGGGCCACGATCCCCCCGAAGATGATCAGCGAGAGCCCGTTGCCGATCCCCTGTTCGGTGATCAACTGGCCCAGCCAGATGGCGAACATCGTGCCGGCCGTCATGGTCAGGATCACCGTCAGGGTCGGCAGCAGCTGGTGCGGAGCGAAGCCGAAGTTGGGCAGCACTGCGCGGCCGGGGCCGCTGAGCAGGTTCGCCTGGCCGATGGCGTAGAGGGCGGCCAGGGGGACCGTCAGGAAATATGTGTATTGCTCCAGCTTGCGCCGGCCCTCGGACCCTCCTTCCTTGACCAGCCGCTCCAGCTGTGGGATGACCGGGACCAGGAGCTGAAGGATGATGGAGGCCGTCACGTAGGGATAAACCCCCATCGCCATGATGGAGAAATTGGCGATGGCACCGCCGGAGAGCAGATCCAAGATAATGTAAAGCTGCCCGGCGGCTGTGTTCCCCTGGAGCAGCTGCTGTAGAGCCGCCCGATCCACCCCGGGCACCGGGATATGGGAGGCCAGGCGGTAGATGGCCAGGATCAGCAGCGTGTAGAGGATCTTGCGCCGCAGATCCGGCAGGTGCCAGGCGTTTCGCAACGCGTCCAGCATGGATCCTCCTCAGGGTTCAGCGCGGGATCTCCACCGCCTGGCCGCCCGCGGCCTCGATCTTCGCCCGGGCGGATGCGGAGAAGCGATGGGCCCGGACGATGAGGGGGCGGTCCAGCTCTCCATCCCCAAGGATCACCACGGGCTCCTCGGGATCCCGCAGCAGGCCCGCTTGGGCCAGGGTCAGCGGCGTGACCTCCGCGTGGGGGGGGAAGCGGTTCAGCTGCCCCACGTTCACCGGCTGGTAGATCACCTTCTCCACCAGCGTGAAGCCCTCCCCCCGCGCCTTGGGCAGGCGCCGGACCAGGGGGGTGCGCCCCCCTTCAAAATAGGGAGGCATCTTCCGATCGCCGGAACGGGATTTCTGCCCCTTCCGCCCGCGCCCGGCGTAGGTGCCATGGCCCGAGCCGAGCCCTCGCCCGACCCGTTTGCGCTCCTTCTTCGAACCCGGGGCCGGCTTCAGCTCATGCAACTTCACGCTCCACCTCCTCCACCCGAACCAGATGGCTCACTTTGCCCACCATCCCCCGCACCACCGGCGTGTCCGGCCATTCCACCACATCGTTGAGATGGCGCAGCCCCAGGGTGCGCAGGGTGCGACGCTGGCGCTGGGAATACCCGATGGGGCTCCGCACCAGGGTGATCCGGAGGCGTCGGGGGCCTTGGGGCTTCACCGCTTCCGGCTCCATGGCGGCGTCACCTCCTCCACAGGCTTGCCCCGGATCTGGGCAACTTCTTCGGGAGAACGCAGCATCTCCAACCCTTTCATGGCGGCGTAAACCACATTGACCGGGTTGGTGCTCCCCAGGATCTTGGTCAGCGCATCCCGGATCCCGGCCGCCTCCAGCACCGCCCGCACCCCTCCGGCGGCGATCACGCCAGTGCCGGGAGAGGCCGGTTTGAGCACGACCCGGGTGGCCCCGAACTTCACCACCACCGGGTGAGGGATCGTCGTCCCCAGCAGCGGGATTTTCTTCATATTCCGCCGGGCCCGCTCCGTAGCCTTGCGCATGGCCTCCGGGACCGCCCGGGCCTTGCCGATCCCCACCCCGACCCGGCCGTTGCGATCGCCCACGACGGCGACCACGCGGAAGGAGAACGAGCGGCCGCCCTTGTGGACCTTCGCCACCCGCGCGATATCGACGATCCGCTCCTCATATTCCGCACTGGGAACTTCCTGGATCTCCGCCATCATCGCCTCGCTCGCCTCGATCTTGAGGGATGCTGAGTCAGAACTCCAGCCCGGCTTCACGGGCGGCGTCGGCCAGCGCTTTCACCCGGCCGTGGTATTTATAGCCGCCCCGATCGAACACCACCCGGCGAATCCCCTTCGCCAGGGCCCGCTCAGCGATCAGGCGGCCCACCTGGCGCGCCTTCTCTGTCTTGGTCAGGCCGTCCAGCCGCCCCCGAAGCTCCGGGTCCAGCGTGGAGGCGGCCGCCAGGGTGATCCCCCGGGTGTCATCGATGATCTGCGCGTAGATGTGCTTCAGGCTTCGGAAGACCGAAAGCCGGGGACGCTCCGGCGTGCCGAAGACTTTCTTCCGGACACGCTGGTGGCGCCGTTTCCGTCCTTCGTCACGAGGATGCTCCCAGCTCATCGAGAACTCCTCCGCAGGGCCAGGATTCCATCCCTGGGCCCGAGAGTTCGAGTCGGGAGCGAGGGGGCCGCCGGGGCCACCCCACCCCCTGAACGGCTCTCGGCGAAGGCCAGCGACCGATATCCTCCTCGCTTCTCTCACTTCGCCTTGCCCGCCTTGCCGGCCTTGCGCCGGATCGGCTCGTCCTCCCAGTGATCGCCCTTCCAGTAAGTGTAACGAATCCCTTTGCCCTTATAGGGCTCCGGCGGACGCAGGGCGCGGATCTTGGCGGCGACCTGGCCCACCCGTTGCTTGTCGATGCCCGAGACCGTAATGATGCGATCCCGCGTGTTCACCTCGAGCTGGATCCCCTCCGGAGGCTCCACGATAATGGGATGGGAATACCCGAGGTAGAACACGATCCCCTTCCCCATCGGCTCCGCCCGATACCCCACGCCCTCGATACGCAGGTGCCGCTGGAAGCCCTGGGTCACCCCCGTCACCATGTTCGCCAACAGGGCTCGGGTCAGGCCATGGAGCGCCTTATGCTTTCGATCGTCCGATGGCCGCCGCACCACCAGCTGGCCGTCCTCTACGGTGATCTGCATGGAGGGATGGAAGGTCTGGGTCAGGGTCCCCTTCGGCCCGGTGACAGTCACCGTGGAGCCCTCGATGCGGACTTGGACCCCGGGTGGGATCGGGATGGGCTTTTTGCCAACGCGCGACACGGTTCCCTCCCCTCACCAAACGTAACAGAGAACCTCGCCGCCCACGCCCAGGCGGCGGGCATGCTTATCGGTCATGATGCCCTTGGGCGTCGAAAGGATCGCAATCCCCATGCCGCTCATCACCAGCGGGATGTCCTCCTTGCCCACATACACCCGACGGCCGGGTTTGCTCACCCGCTTCAACCCCGAGATGGCCGGCCTCCGGAAACGGCGTTCGCCGATATATTTGAGTTTGATGATCAACTTCGGCTGGGGTCGGTCGTTCGTGAGCTCGAAATCCTCAATGTATCCCTCCTCCTTCAGCACCCGGGCGATGGCCACCTTGATCTTCGAGCTGGGGATGGCCACCCGGCTGTGCCCCACCATCGAGGCGTTCCGGATCCGGGTGAGCATGTCGGCGATCGGATCGGTCACGGCGCTCATCGCTTTCGCTCCTATCCAGATATTCCCCATCGGACGCCCAGCGCCTTTCCCCCGCAGGACCCCGGGGATGGCCGGGGTTCACCAGCTGGCCTTGCGAACCCCAGGGATCATCCCCTGGAGGGCCAGCTCCCGGAAGCAGATTCGGCACAGCGCGAAGCGGCGGATAAATGCGCGGGGCCGCCCGCACCGGCGGCACCGGTTCCGCACCCGCACCTTGTATTTGCGACGCATCTCCCGGTAGATCATGCACTTGCGCGCCACGTTGTCCTCCTCTCCGGATCCGGTATCCGCGTCATCCCTTGCGGAACGGCATGCCGAGCAGCTCAAGCAGCCGCCGCGCCTCCGCATCGGTCTTCGCCGTCGTCACGATCGTGATCTCCATCCCCCGCACCTTGTCCACCTGACTGTAATCGATCTCCGGCCAGACCAGCTGTTCCCGAAGCCCCAGGGTGTAATTCCCACGGCCATCGAAAGAATCCGGCGAGACCCCCCGGAAATCCCGGATGCGGGGGAGGGCCACATTGAACAGCCGATCCAGGAACGCCCACATCCGATCCCCCCGCAAAGTGACCTTGACCCCGATGGGGCGGCCGGCCCGCAGCTTGAAAGCCGCGATGGACTTGCGGGCCTTGGTGACCAGCGGCTTTTGGCCGGTGATGGTGGCGATGTTCTGGACGGCGTAATCTAAGGCCTTGGGGTTGGTGACGGCCTCCCCCACCCCCACGTTGACCACCACCTTCCAGACCCGGGGGACCTCCATGACGTTCCGGTAGCCGAACTCCCGCATGAGGGCCGGCCGGACCTCCTCCAGGTAGCGCTGTTTCAAACGCGGAACCACTTTCGTGGTCGCTTCCGCCATCCTTGCCGCCTCCCCATTGCGCCGGATTCAAAGGGAACCCGCTTGGCTCCAGGCCTTAGACGAAAGTCGCCTTACACCGCTTGCACTGGCGAAGCTTACGCCCGCCGGGCTCCACCACGAAGCCCACACGGGTGGGCTGGCCGCACTTCGGGCAGATCAGCATCACGTTCGAGATATGGATGGGGGCCTCGAATTCGATGATGCCTCCCACCTGGGATCGCCCGGTGGGCCGAGGCCGCTGGTGCTTCTTCACAATGTTCACCCCAGCGACCACTACCCGGTTTTCCTTGGGGATCACCCGCAGGACCTGGCCCCGGGCTCCCCGATCATCCCCGGCGATCACCAGCACCGTGTCGTTCCGCTTGATCTTCGCAGCCATGCGCGACCTTCCCTCCTGGATCCTCCAACGCTTTCGGTATCATCCAAGAGCGTCCGCACCACCTCCGGACCCACACGCGACCGCTGAAACCAGCGCCGGATCCCCGCCCCGTTCGGCCTCATCAAGCACCCTTAGCACAAAATCCAGCGCCAAACCCGAATCTCGCAGGATCTCCCGACGCATCGCGCGCCGCCAACCGTCCTCACAACACCTCAGGCGCCAGGGAGATGATCTTGGTGAATCCCTTGTCGCGCAACTCCCGCGCGACAGGCCCGAAGATCCGCGTCCCCTTCGGGTTGCCGAACTCGTCCAGGATCACAGCGGCGTTGTCGTCGAAGCGGATGCTCGATCCGTCTGGCCGGCGATATTCCTTCGCCGTCCGGACGATCACTGCCCGCACGATCTCGCCTTTCTTCACCGTGGCCGTCGGGATCGCATCTTTGACTGTCGCCACCACCACGTCCCCGACGTAGCCGTAACGGCGGTAGGAGCCGCCCAGCACCCGGATCACCAAGATCTCCCGGGCGCCGGTGTTGTCCGCCACCTTGAGACGGGTCTCCTGCTGGATCATCGCTAGGCCTCCTGATCCCACTCAAAATCGCCCCATCCCGACGAACGGCCAGCCTCCCCTCCCCGGGGGCGGAGGCAGCGCCGACGCGCCCTACTCGGCCAGGATCTCCTCGCCGGGCAGTTGCTCCGGCACCGGTTCCATGGGCTTCCGAGCCCGCTCCAGGATCGCCTCCACGATCCAGCGCTTGCGCCGGCTCAGCGGGCGGGACTCCACGATCTGCACTAAGTCGCCCATGCGAGCCTCGTTCCCCTCGTTGTGAGCCATGAACTTACGGCGGCGACGGATCACTTTCCCGTAGAGGGGATGGCGGACCAACTCCTCCACCATCACCACCACGGTCTTATCCATCTTGTCGCTGATCACCCGCCCAACGAAGCGCTTGCGACGATCCTTCATCGCCCACCTCCCCGAGCCAGCTCCCGCTCCCGCATGATCGTTAGCATGCGGGCGATATCCTTGCGCAAGGCGCGGATCCGATTGACGTCCTTGAGCTGGCCCATCACCCACTGGATCCGCAGGTTGAACAGCTCCCGGCGGGCCTGCTCCAGACGATTGCGGAGCTCCTCATCCGACCAGCCGCGTATCTCCTCTGGACGAAGGGCCACAGTTCCCTCCCTGCCAAAGGCATAAATGGAGATCGTTCCCCTTCCCCGAAGCCCCCCAGGCCGCCGGGGAAGGGGCGCACCCCCGCGCCCGA
>JBEPYX010000106.1:0-6093 GCA_041641155.1 Thermoflexus sp. | reverse complement strand
GACGCATGCGATGGAGGTCGGTGGGGGTGAGGGCGTGGAAGGGCCGCTCCATTAACTCCGCCTCGCTGGGCTCCGAAGGCCGCTCGGCCAGCCGCTCCAGGGTCGCCATCCCCGCCGCCTGCTGGATCTGGCGAACCATCGCGGCCCGGTTGGCCCGGATCCCTTCCTCCAGCCGCTGGAGGGTCTTGGCGTCCATCCCGGCTTCGGCCAGCATCCGCAGCAGGGCGCGGATCATCGACTCGAGCCGGTCGTCCAGCCCGGCCTCTCGTTGCATCCAACGGGCGAGGGCGGTTCGATCGGCCCACTCCTGAACCCGGCGGCTCCCGGCGAGGCGGGCCAGGGCCTCCAGCTCCTCCTGGGTGAGGGGGCGGCCTTCCAGCAGCCAGCGCATCAGCGCCGCCCATTGAGGGCCGAATTGCTGAGCAAGGGCCTGGAGGGCAGCGCGCAGCCGGCGCTGATCCTCCGATGAGAGCCCCCCGGCGGCGTTCATCATCGGTGGCACGCCGAGGCCGAAGAACAGGGGGAACAGCTCCTCGAAGATCGGAAGGGCCCGCGCCTCTTTCACCAGCGCTGCGCGAAGGGCAGCTTTGAAAACCTCCCGGTCCATTACACCGACCTGCTCGACGGCGCGGAGGGCGTCTGCCGATTCCGCCACCGAGATCCGAACCCCCGTCGCCCGCAGGGCCCGGATGAACTGGACGATGCGCTCGTCCATCGGGAAGCTCCTTTTGCCTCAAAGGGAGGGACGCGTCCGCCAGGAGGCGGGCGGCGATGGGGTGCAGCGGGATGCTTCGGAACGGATCGCCTCCGCCGACCCTCGCTTTTGGCGTTCATTCTGCTACGCGGGGAAGGCCGTGTCAAAATGAGGCCGATCGGCGGAGATGATTGAGTTCGGCGAATAGGGGATCGGGATGCGCTTCCGGAGGCGAAGGATCCTCTGGCTGCTCCTGCCCGGGCTGGCGGTCCCCCTGGCGCTGGCCCGGGCCGAAGCCGAACTGCTCCCGCCGCCCCTCTGGGGCCCTAACGTCCTCGCCAACGCCGACCGGAGCGGCTTCGCCCAGCAGGAGCCGAGCCTGGCGATCCATCGCCGCGACCCGTGGAACCTCGTGGTGGCAGCGAAGGATTTCCGCCGAACCCAGGACATCACCCGCGAGGTCTGGATCTACGTTTCCTTTGATGGCGGGCGGTCCTGGCCGACCCAGATCCCCTTTCCTGGGCTTCCGCCGGAGATCCATCTTCAAAGCGACCCGGTGGCCCTGGCGACGGAGGACGGGCGGTTTTACGTGCTGGCCCTAGGCGTCGGAACCCCCGCATCCCGCCATCACGGCCTTTTCCTGACTTGGTCGGAGGATGGCGGCCGGACATGGCGGGATGCGGTGACAGTCATCTCCGACCCAGCGACGATCCTCGATGATAAGCCGTGGTTGGCCGGGGATCCCTTTCCCGCCAGCCCGTTCTACGGGCGTTTGTATGTGGCGTGGCGTCCGATGCACGCAGACGTGCTGTGGGTGGTCCGCTCGGAGGACGGCGGCCTGTCCTGGTCGAAGCCGGTGACCGCGGCGGAGGGAAAGAGGGTTCAGGGGGCAATGCCGGTGGTGGGGGCCGACGGGGCTGTCCACCTGTTCTATGTGGAGCCGATGGCCCCCGCCGCCCCCGGTCGGATCCATGTGGTGACCTCCTCCGACGGCGGGGTCTCGTTCTCCGCCCCCCGGACGGTGGCCACGATCCGCCAGCCCCCCAGCCCGCCCCGGCCCTACGATCAGTGGCGGCTGTATGCCCTCCCCAGCGCGGCGGCCGATCCCCGCGATCCCCAGCGCCTCTATGTCGCGTGGACGGAGCTCGCCGCTTCGAAGGCCCTGGGGACGGAGGTGGCCTTCGCGCGCAGCGAGGACGGCGGCCGGACCTGGAACGTGACCATGCCCTTCGCCGCCCCTGGAGACGCTGTCCATCCTATCGTTCGGACGGATCCGCGGGGCTGGGTGCATCTGTTCTGGCTGGACCGCCGGCGGGATCCCCACAATCGCCTCTTCGACGCGTTCTATGCGTATTCGCCGGACGGCGGGCGCACCTGGAGCCCACCCTTCCGAGTCAGCAGCCGTTCGTTCGATTTGAACCAGAAGGTTCCCCCGATCAGCCCAGCCCCAGGGGATTACTGGGGTCTGGATGTGGTCGCTGACCGCGTGTGCGCGGCCTGGAGCGACACCCGCTTCGGCGATGAGGACATCATGGTCGCGTGCGGCCTCTTCCCGTCCTCCTCCCGCCTCCTGCTTCCCTCCTTTCCCCTGTGGTGAGCGCAGCGGAACCGCGCGATCCGTCCTCCGAATCCCCGCTCGGATCTTTTGAGCCCCCGAACCCGGTTGTGTTAGACTGAAGCCGCAGGGACGAATCGGCAGGGGGGGAGGTTTCCCCGCTCCAGTCTCAAGGCTACCGCGGATGATCCGACAGGCGGCCGCGCAGGCGCATCCGAACATCGCGTTCATCAAATACTGGGGGAACCGGGACGAGCGGCTCCGGCTTCCGGCCAATCCCTCTTTTTCGATGAATCTGGGTGCGCTGCGCACCATCGCGCGGGTGACGTTCCGAGAGGAGGAGGGCCCGGATGCGCTCATCCTGAACGGGGTTCCGGTGGAGGGCCCGGCCCGGGATCGGGTGGAGGCCTTCCTGGACCACGTGCGGCGGATGGCCGGGCACCGGGGGCGGGCGGTGGTGGAATCGCAGACGGACATCCCAACCGGGGTGGGGCTCGCCTCCTCGGCGGCCGCCTTTGCGGCGCTGGCGGTCGCCGCCGCGGCGGCGCTGGATCTGCGCCTCTCGGAGCGCGAGCTTTCGATCCTCGCCCGCCTGGGCTCTGGGTCGGCGTGCCGTTCCGTGCCGCCCGGCTTCGTGGAGTGGGTGGTGGGGGAGCGCCATGAGGACTCTTACGCTTACAGCGTGGCGCCGCCCGAACACTGGGCGCTGTGGGATGTGATCGCCGTGGTGAGCGAGCAGCCGAAAGCGGTGGGCTCCAGCGAGGGCCATCGCCGGGCGGCCACCAGCCCCCTGCACGTTTTCCGGGTGGCCACCGCCCCGGAACGGGTCGCCCGTTGTCGGGAGGCGGTCTTGCGTCGGGATTTCGACGCCCTGGCGGAGATCGTGGAGACGGATGCGATCTGGATGCACGCGGTGATGATGACCTCGCGCCCCCCGCTGTTCTACTGGGAGCCGGCCACCGTCGCCGTCCTCCTGGCCGTCCGCCGGTGGCGGGAGGAGGGGTTGCCCGTGGCGTTCACGCTGGACGCTGGGCCCAACGTGCACGTCCTGTGCCCAGCGGAGGTGGCGGACGCGGTGGCCCGGCGTCTCGAGGGGGTGCCCGGGGTGCGGCGGGTGCTCCGCAGCGGGCCGGGGGGAGGGGCTCGACGGGTGCCAAATGCCAGCGGGGCGGATCCCGTGGAGGTCGAACGGGCTTATCCTGAAATCCAGGTGGAACAACGATGACGGAGCCGACCATCCCGGTGCCCTGGGGAATTCTGGGGTTTCTGCTCGTCCTGGGGCCGTTGATCTTTTTCCACGAGCTGGGGCATCTCCTCACGGCGAAGCTGGGGCGGGTCGCGGTGGAGGAATTCGGCCTGGGGTTCCCCCCGCGCCTGATGGTCCTGGGTCGCTGGGGGGAGACTGTGCTCTCAGTCAACGCCATCCCCTTTGGGGGTTTCGTGCGCCTGCGCGGGGAGGAGGACCCCACGGTGCCCGATGGGTTCGCCGCCCGGCCATGGCCCTGGCGGCTGCTGATCCTGGCCGCCGGCCCGTTGATGAACATGGTCGTGGCCTGGGGGGTGCTGATCCTGGTGTACCTGCTGGGGATTCCGACCCCTCAGGTGCGGATTGAGGGGATCGCCCCGGATTCGCCGGCCGCCCAGGCCGGCCTGCGACCCGGGGACGTGGTGCTGGCCCTGGACGGGGCGCCGGTCTCGACCGTCGAGGAGGTGCGGGCCCTGGCCCAGAGCCGCCGGGGGCAGACCCTTACCCTGCGGATCCGCCGGGATGGGAGGGAGTGGGAGGTCGCTGTTTATGTGCGGCCGAACCCGCCCCCCGGCCAGGGAGCGATGGGGGTGGTCATCGCGACGGTGCCGGATTACAGCCGGATCCAGCGGTTCGGCGTCCCGGAGGCGATCGCGCGGGGCACGGCGACATTCGCCAACTTAACTGGGCAGCTCTTCAGCCTGCCGGGCCGCATCGTGCTGGGGTTGGTCCCCCTTGGTGCCCTTCAGCCCGCCGGCCCGGTCCGGATCGGGGCCGAGGCGGGAGAGGTGCTCCAGGCCAGCGTGCAGGTCGGTTCGCCGAACTTGTTCCTCACATTCATCGCGTTGATCAGCCTGGCCCTCGCCTTCACCAACCTGTTGCCGATCCCCGCCCTGGACGGAGGGCGCATCCTCTTCGTGCTGGTGGAGGCTGTTCGGGGCCGGCGGGTGGATCCCCGGCGGGAGCGGGTGATCCATCTGACCGGCTTCTTCCTCTTGCTGATGCTTCTGGCTTTCCTCACAATCCGGGAGATCGGCGAGCTCTCCCGGACGGCGGGCCCGTGAGGCGGCCCCCTGCCGCCCGCCCGTTCTCCCTTGTCCATCGAGCGGCATCCCGTTCCGTGGGGAAGCGTCCATGGAGCGTCCGGTGGTGACGACGACGTTCTACGTGCGTTATGCTGAGACCGACCAGATGGGCATCGTGCATCACAGCGCCTATCTGGTCTGGTTTGAGGAGGGGCGCAGCCAGTATATGCGCGCCTGCGGGGCGGACTATGCGGAGATCGAGCGGAGCGGGGCCCTGTTCGCCGTGGCGGAGGCATATGCCCGCTACGAGGCCCCGGCCCGCTACGGGGAGCGCGTCGCTGTCCGCACGTGGGTGGAGGAGGTCCGCAGCCGCACCATCACCTTCGGTTACGCGATCCACAACGCGGACACGGGGCAGCGCCTGGCCACGGGGTGGACCAAGCACGTATGCCTGGATCGGAACGGGCGGGTGATCACCATCCCAGACGCATGGCGCAACCTTCTCGCCGGGGGACCGCGCGTTGGCGCCTTCGGCGACCAGCAGGTCTGGACGGAGCGGGAAGTGAAGTGAGCCCTTACGCCCAGCGCCTCATGGCGAACGGGCGTGGGGAAGGATCCCTTCTGATCCCATCCCAGGAGGCGCCGCGATGGAATACCGAACGCTGGGGCGAACCGGCTTGAGGGTTTCGGCCCTCTGCCTCGGCACGATGACGTTCGGCTGGACAGCGGACGAGCCCACGGCCCATCGCATCCTCTCGGCCGCCGTGGACGCGGGGATCAACTTCATTGATACCGCCGATATCTACCCTTACTGGGCGCCAGGGGCATGGGCGGGGCGCACAGAGGAGATCATCGGCCGCTGGCTGAAAGGGCAGCGGCGGGAGGCCTTGGTGATCGCCACCAAGGTGCGCGGCCCGATGGGCCCAGGCCCCAACGACCAGGGGCTCTCCCGCAAACACATCTTCGAAGCGGTGGAGGGGAGCCTTCGGCGGCTGGGTACGGATTACATCGACCTGTATCAGGTTCACTGGCCGGACGACGATACGCCGCTTGAGGAGACCCTGCGGGCGCTGGAGGATCTGACGCGTCAGGGCAAGGTGCGCTACATCGGAGCCTCGAACTTCCCTGCCTGGCTGCTCTGCAAGGCCCTGTGGATCAGCGACAAATACGGATGGGCCCGCTTCGATAGCCTGCAGCCTCATTACAACCTGCTGCACCGGGCGGAATTCGAGCGGGAGCTGATGGCCCTGTGTCGGGATCAGGGATTGGGGGTGATCCCATACAGCCCCCTGGCCAGCGGGTTCCTCACGGGGAAATACCAGCGCGATGCGCCCCCTCCTTCGGGGAGCCGGGGGGCGACCAGCGACTGGCTCCGGCGCTACTTTCAGGATGAGCGGGCGTGGCAGGTCCTCGACGAGGTGCGACGGATCGCCTGCGATCTCGGCAAGACCCCTGCCCAGGTCGCCTTGGCATGGGTGCTGAGCAACCCGGTGGTGACCAGCCCCATCATCGGGGCCAGCACGGTGGAACAGCTCCGTGAGCTCTTGGGGGCCGTGGGCTGGTCCCTTCCGTC
>JBEPYX010000105.1:0-6108 GCA_041641155.1 Thermoflexus sp. | reverse complement strand
AGGGCGGTCAGCGGGGTGCGCAACTGGTGGGAGGCGTCGGCGATGAAGTGGCGCAAAGCATCCCGCTCCCGCTCCAGGGCCGTGAAGGTCGCCTGCAGGCGCGCCGCCATGCGGTTGAGCTCCGCGGCCAGGTGCTGCAGCTCCAGCGGGCCGGATTCGGGGGCGCGGACGGCGAGATGTCCTTCCCCCATCTGAACCGCGACCCGCGCCAGGTGGCGGATCGGCCGGCTGAGGGCCTCGCTGACCGCCAGCCCCAGCAGCCCAGCGAGCAGCGCCGTCCCCAGGCCTGCGATCAGGAAGGCGCGGGCGGCCGCCGCGATCACCTCGATGCTGGGCTCGATCCCGGCCTGCAGCTCCACGTAGCCCAGCGGTGCCTCCGGTTCCCCGATGGGGGCCCGCACGATCAGGACCGGGGCTGGACCTTCCTGCTCCGGGAAGGCGCCCATCTCCCCCGCGCCCGTCGGGCTCTCAAAGTGGAAACGGCTCCCCCACGGGCTGCGGAATTGCCGGATCCGCATCCAACGCATCCCAGGCCCGTGGGCGGGATCGAAGGGCTCCATCGCGCCGGGGAGATACAGCGAAACCCCAGGCGCCGGGGCGCCTCCGCCGGGGGAGGCCGAAGGTCCGGGAGCGGCCCACAGGGCCGCCCCCCGGGCGGACGGGCCGGAATCCACCAGCACGGTGCCCTGGGCGTCCAGGATCCGAACCCGGGCGTTCCCCAGGAAAGCGGTGGCGTAGGCCAGCCGGGCCAGCCCCTCCGGCCATGGGGCGGGCTCCATCCACATGCGCGCCTGTCGGGCCACGGCCTCGGCGTTCGCCTGCAGCAGCGCCCGCTCCTGGCGCAGGCTGTAGGCCCGCAACAGGCCCAGGGTGAGCAACCCGCTGATCGTCACCACCGCCAGGCTCAGGGCGAGATAGCTCCCGATTAGCCATCCCCGGATCGTCCGCACCGGCCAGAAGCCTCGCATTCACCCCTCCTCGCCCGCTGAACCTCAAGGGTCGTAGGGGCTTTCCTCCACATCACCCCCTTGGATCACGCCCCGCCCCCCGACGGGGTGGGCGTCGGGGTCGGACGAGGCCCCCATCGGAACCCGAGCGCCACATAGCGGATCCCCAGATAGGCCTGCCTGGGCCGCTGGGGATGCTCCCCCAAGATCACCGTCACGTCCCGCTCGCCCTCCGTCGGACGCCAGAGGGTCAGGCGGATGGCCTCCCCCGGGCGGTGGGCGGCGATCCGGGCGCTCAGATCCTCCCTCGCGCCCAGGGCCTGCCCATCCACCGCCGTGATCCAGTCCCCTGCCCGCAGGCCCGCTCGCTCCGCCGGGCTACCGGGCTCCACCGAAAGGATGAGGGCGCCTGGGACCGGAGGGCGCAAGCGCGCTCCCAGCTTCCCCCAGCGCCAGGGCGCAACGGGAGGAGAATCCGAAGCAACGTAAATGCCCAGGTAGGCCCGCCCGTCTCGATCGCCCAGGGTGACGGTCCGTGCGCGCTGCTCATCTCCGTGCTGCACCACCACCGACACGACGTCCCCCGGCCGATGCCGGCTCAGGACCGACCGCACGTCCGCGAGGGTGCGCACGGGCGTCCCATTGATCTCCAGCAGGATGTCCCCCCGGGCCAGGCCGGCCCGATCCGCCGGCCCCCCCGGCTCGACTGCGAGGATCACCACGCCGAGGGGAGCGGTCGGGGTCGCGGTGGCTGCGGGCGGAGGAGCGGCCCAAACCGGGGCGAGAGGAAGGAGACGGGCCAGCAGGAAGGCCCCGATGGCCAGCCCGAGCACCGTCACCCATCCCGCCACGCTCAACCCGATCCATACCCAACGGCGCATTGTCCACTCCTTGCGCTCTGGACACCCTTCCTCGGATTTTATGTTCGATCGGTTGTCATCAGATTGCCCGGATGTTAAGAGTTCTTAACGGGAAGCAGACGGCGCGGCAGGCGTGGGCCTTCGCTCTGAGCGAGGGGGGCGTCCTGGAATGGCCGATGGGTGGGGAGAGGCAATCAGGGTTGGAACTTATAACCCACACCACGCACAGTGAGGATCCAGCGGGGGGTTGAGGGGTCGTCCTCCAGCTTCTCCCGGAGGTGCCGGATGTGCACATCCACCGTCCGGTCGTCCAGGACGTCGCGGGTGTAGCCCCACACGGCCTCGATCAGCTCCTCGCGGGAGAAGGGGCGATTGGGGTGGGTAACCAAGAAGCGGAGCAGCCGGAACTCGGTGGGGGTGAGGGGGACGGGCCGGCCGGCCCGGGTGACCTGGAGCCGCTCCAGATCCACCTCGATCTTCCCGAAGCGGATGCGCTCACCAGGAGCCGCCATCGCCAGCTCTCCATACGCGCGGCGCAGCAGCGCCCGCACCCGGGCGATCAGCTCCCGCAGCCGGTAGGGCTTGACCACATAGTCATCCGCCCCCACCTCCAGGCCCACCACTCGGTCCACTTCCTCGTCGAGGGCAGTGAGCATCAAGATGGGCTGCCGCAGGCCCTCGCTCCGCATGCGGCGGCAGACCTCGAAGCCGTTTTCGTCAGGGAGCCGGATGTCCAGGATGATCAGGTGGGGCTCGCGCTGGCGGGCCATCTCCAGCGCCTTCTGCCCCGTGTCCGCCCACAGGACCTCATAGCCCTCCTTCCGCAGGGCGTATTCCAGCCCCCGGGCGACCGCGGCCTCATCCTCCACGATCAGGATCCGTTCCCCCGCCATCGCGGATTTCCTCTCCCTGGATCGTCATGAATTCGAGCGACCGCTCTGGATCAGGCGGGCGATCAGGAAGAGGACGGTGGCCGTGAGGACGATAGCTGCCCCCGAGGCGACGCCCATGTAATACGAGGCGTAGAGGCCGACGACGGCCGAGAGCGCGGCCAAAGCCACCGCCAGGGCCATCATCACCGGCAGGCGCTGCGATAGGAGATAAGCGGTCGCCGCCGGGGTCACCAGCATCGCCACCATCAGGGCCACCCCCACGGTCTGAAGGGCCACCACTATCGTGACGGCGATCAGGATCAAAAGGAGGTTCTCGAACAGACGGGCGGGGAGCCGCAAGGTGGCGGCGAGGATGGGATCGAAGGAGACGACGAGGAACTCTTTGTAGAACATGACGACGGCTGCGACGACGATCCCGGCGAAGATCCCCAGCCGCACGAGGTCCCTTTCCCCCACCCCCAGCACATCCCCGAAGAGCAGATGGGTGAGGTCCACCGCGTAGCTCCGGGAGGCGGAGGAGATCAAGACCACGCCCAAGGCCATCGCGCCGGCGAACAGGATCCCGATGGCCGTGTCCTCCTTCAGCCGGCCCCGGCTGATGGCCCCGATCCCCATGGCTGCCAGGATGGCCGTGCCCAGCCCCCACCAGAAGAGGTGTTCCCGGGAGCCACCCCCCAGCCAGTAGCCCAGGGCAAGGCCCGGCAGGATGGAATGGGCCAGGGCGTCGCCGAAGAACGCCATCCCCCGCAATACGACGTAGCTCCCCACCAGGGCGCAGATCCCCCCGGCCACGACCGCGGCGATCAGGCCCCGGATCATGAACGCGTGCTGCAGCGGGTCCAACAGAAAGCGCAGGACCTCCGCCACCGCTCACCCTCCCTCGCAGCAGGTGTCCCCCACGGCGATCAGCTCGCCCCCGATGGAAACCAGCCGCAGGTGGCCGCCGTAGGCCGCCCGCAACGCCTCCGGGGTGAACACCTCCTCAGGGGCCCCGAAGGCGATGAGGCGTCGGTTTAACAACAACACCCGGTCAAAGCGGGTCGCGGCCTGCTCCAGGTCGTGGGTGGCCACCAGCACCGTCACCCCCTGCCGCCGCAGGCCCTCCAGGATCTCCAGGATGCCCTCCTGCGCGGGTAGATCCAGGCCGGTGAAGGGTTCGTCCATCAGCAACAGCTCCGCCTCCTGGGCCAGGGCCCGGGCGATGAACATACGTTGTTGTTGCCCTCCCGAGAGGTTTCGGATGGGGCGGTCGGCCAGTTCGGCAATGCCCACCTGCTCCAGCGCGTGGCGGACGACCGCCCAATCCCGGGCGTTGGGATGGCGCAGGAGCCCCATCTTCCCCACCCGCCCCATCATCACCACATCGGCGACCGTGAGGGGGAAATTCCAGTCCACCTGGTTCCGCTGGGGGATATAGGCGATGCAAAGATGGCCGTGCGGGCCGTGGCCGGAGATCCGCACGGAGCCGGCCGTAGGGGTGAGGACGCCGGCGATGATCTTGAGCAGCGTGCTCTTGCCCGCCCCGTTCGGCCCCACCACAGCGACCCGCTCGCCCATCTCCACTGTGAAGGAGACGTCCTCCAGCGCCACCACCCCGTTGTAGCGCATGGACACCCGGGAGACCTCCAGGATCGGCTCCCCCGGGGCATGCCCCACCTCCCGCTCCCGCCACGTCACCGTCCGCCACAGCCTCGTCAGGGCCATCGGCTCCTTCCTCCCCCCAATCTGCCGGCCCCAGGCGCCCGGGATGGGTTACCGCAAGGCTTCCACGATGGCCTGCACGTTGTAACGCATCATCCGGATATACGAGTCCGCCTCGCCGCCCGGCTCGCTGAGGGAATCCACATACAGCCGCACCAGACGCGCCCCCGTATCCTCGGCGATCCGCCGGGCGAGGGTCGGGTCCACCGTGCTGCTGACGAAGATCGCCCGGATGCCCCGGGCCCGGATCGTTTCCTCCAGCCGGGCGATCTCCTGGGCCGACGGCTGGGCGGCCGTGCTCACCCCCGGCAGGATGACGCCGGCCTGGACGAACCCGTAGCGGTGGGCGAAATAGCCGAAGACCTGGTGCTCCGTGACCAGCAGCCGACGCTCCGGCGGGATCTCGGCCACCTGCGCCCGGATCCACTCATCGAGCGCGCGAAGCTCGGCTCGGTAGGCCTCGGCGTTCCGTCGGAAGAACGCCGCCCGGCCAGGGTCGAGCTGGCTCAGGGTCTCCTCGATGGTGAAGGTCCACGTGATCACATAAGTGGGATCCAGCCACACGTGGGGATCCATCGGGCCGTGGGTGTGCGGGCCGTGGGCGTGGCCCTCCTCCTCCCCATGCTCGTGCTCCTCCGCTAACTCGCCGGCCTCAAAGGGGCGCAAGGGGATGCCCGCCGCCAGCTCCACGTGGCGGGCGCGCCCGCCGGCCTCGCGCAGCAGGGGCTCGAGGAAGGCCTCAAGGCCCGCCCCCACGGCGAAGACCACATCGGCCTCAGCGATGCGGGCGGCATCCTGCGGGCTGGCGGCGAAGGTGTGCGGATCCGCCCCGGTCGGCAACAGGACGGTGAGGGCGATCGCCTCCCCGCCGATCTGACGCACCACATCGCCAACGATGGAGGTGGTGGCGATGACCCGCAGCCGCCGGTCCTCCGCCGGGCTTCCGGCGGGCGCAGGTTGACAGGCGGCCAGCGCCAGCAGGAGCCCACCGATTGCGATCCAGATCCCTCGAGCGTGTCCCATGATCGTCTCCCTATCCGGCAGCGGATCGCCGGCACGGAGCGCAGAGGCCGACGAGCTGGAGCAGATGATCCTCCACGCGGAACCCGGTGCGACGCTCCACCTGCGCGATCAGGCCGCTCAGATCCTCCGCGCCCGGGAACTCCAGCGCCCGCCCACAGCGGCGGCAGAGCAGGATGTGATGATGTCCGGGCGAGGCGAGGACGTAGCCATCGCAGCGGCCCTCCTGATGGACCCGGCGCACCAGCCCGGCCTGCTCGAGAACCGCGAGGGCGCGGTAGACGCTCACCAGCCCCAAGGAGCGATGGAGCCGACGCCCCCGGGCATGGATCTCCTGGGGGGAAAGGGGATGCGCCGCCCGCCGCAACACCTGCATCACCACCCGCCGGGGGGTGGTGATGCGCCATCCGGCCTCGCTCAGGCGCTCCTCCCAGCCCACCGCTGCCTCGATTATTGAAAAATTTTTTCAAGAAGATGATAACGGGGAATCCTCCGCCTGTCAAATCCTGCCGGGGACGATCGAAGGGGGGAGGACATCGTCGATGGGCTCCAAAAACCCAATCGGCGCACCAAGAGGTGCACCCTCCGAAAAGCGGTCGTGCCCTAGGGAATCGAGAACGGCACCGGCGAATATGAAGGGGACCGTGCGGGGACTCTCGGGGAGGATCCTTGATCCGGCGCCCTATC
>JBEPYX010000104.1:0-6154 GCA_041641155.1 Thermoflexus sp. | reverse complement strand
GCCGGTGGAGATGCCGCCCATGCAGCCAGCCGCCTTCAACTTCGGGGACCGCTTGTGGCTGTCGGGGGTGTTCGCCGAAACCGAAGCCCACGCCGGGGAAGGCGTGGCCGTCGCCCTGCGCTGGCGGATGCCCGCCCCGATCTCCGAGAACTTGAAAGCGGCGGTCGCCCTCCTCGACGCGGAGCGCCAGCGGGTAAGCGGGATGGACTGGATGCTCATGAACGACCTTCATCGCTACACCGCCCGCTGGTCCCCTGGCGAGGAGACCACGACATATTTCGTGGTCCCGATCCCCCTGGGCGCGCCCCCCGGGCCCTACACGCTGACGGTGACGCTCTATCGAGAGCCGGACCTGAAGGGGCTGGATCTCCTGGACGCGGCCCGCAACCCGAGCGGCCGAGCCCTCCCCTTGGGTCGGGTGGAGGTCCATCCGCCACGCTTCCCGGGGGACCCCTACGGGACGATGGCAGGGATCCCCCGCTGGGAGGCGCCGATCCCCTTAGGGGAAGGGCTGCAGCTGCTGGGGGCGCAGCTGCCGGCCTCCCCGCTGGCCCCGGGGGAGCCGCTGCGGGCGCTTCTACTTCTCCAGGCCGACCGCCCCGGCCTCCCCGACCGCCCCCTCACCTTGGAGATCGCGCGCGATGCGGAGATTCTGGGCCGGCAGAGCGAGGATCCCGGCTACGGCCGCTACCCGGTCTCGCGATGGATCCCCGGCCTCCCGGTCCTCGACCGCCGCACGGTCTGGGTATCGCCGCAAGCGGCGGCCGGGCCCGCAACGGTACGGCTGCGCTGGGGGGATGGGCCGTGGATCCCCCTGGGGCGCGTGGCGATCGCCGGTCGGCCCCGCCGGTTTGACCCCCCGCCCTACGACCTCCCGGTCGGCCGCCGCTTCCCCGGCCTGGCCGAGCTCGTCGGGCTCTCGCTGGATCGCACCACCCTTCGCCCCGGGGATCCCCTGACCGTGCGCCTGATCTGGCGGGCGCTGAACGCGGAGCCCGTCGAGCGCTCCTATGTGGTCTCCGTCCAGGTCCTGAACGCAGAGGGCCGTCTCGTCGGGCAGGACGACCGCCCGCCGGCCGACGGCGCCATGCCGACCTCCTCCTGGGTCGATGGAGAGTACATCGAGGATCCCCACCCGGTGGCCTTCCGGGAGCCCTTGTCCGGTGAGGGGCGCCTGATCGTGGTGCTCTACGACCCGGACACGATGCAACGGGTTCGGGCGGAGGACGGGCGCGATCACCTGGAGCTGCCCGTGCGGGTGCAGGGCATCCGGTAGGGACGGTCTCATAGGTTCCCCCCACCGGGCGGATCAGCGGTCCCTTGCCCCGGAGTCGGGCGGCTGCGGCGTTTTCTCCAAGACGATGAAATGGGAAAGGCCCAGGCAGTTCAGGGGCGTGCGCTCCAGGAAGTCCGCCGCGCGGCGCAACAGGCGGCCCCAGCGGGGATGGCGCCGCGCGATCCGATCGAAAGCGGGGAAGATCCGCGTGTGGTGGACGATGCGGACGGGGAGGCCGGCGAAGAGGCGGCGCAGGGCGCGCCCGCTGTAGGCCCGCACGTGGGGCGCCAAGCGGTTGCGCAAGGGATCCGGGAGATAGTTGATGAGCGGGGTGTTCCCGAAATGGTAGCGGCCCCGCCAGTAATGCCCGTGGGTCTCGAAGGGGAACCAACGGTTCGGGCAGAAGAGGAGGATCCGGCCGCCGGGCCGCAGCACGCGGACCATCTCAGCCACCGCCCGGCGGTCATCGGCCACGTGCTCGATCACCTCGTGGGAGAGCACCACGTCGAACGTCCCATCCGGATAGGGAAGGGCCTCGGCGGCGGCCGCCACCAAGCGGGCCAGCCCGCGCCGCCGCGCTTCCCGCAGGTAGGATTCCTCGATGTCCAGGCCGTGGACCTCCGGCGCGAACGCCTGGAGGGCCTCCACATACATCCCGATCCCGCACCCATCTACGAGGACGCGAGCGGCCTCGAAGCGGGCGAACCGCCGCATGAGCTCCAGGCGCCGGGCTTGCCCCGGGCCCCAGACCAGGCTGGGCACCCCTCGTTGCGCCGCCTTCTCCAGGGCGATCATTCTCCCTCTCCCCCGATGGATGCTAACCCTTCAGGGAGAGCCGCCGGGGGATCCGAGCGGCCCCGTTCGCCTCCCCATGCCGATTTTCCCCTTCCACCTCGTGGGGCGCCCAGGCGCGCCCCATGTCCCTCCCCGCACCCCAGCCCCGCCCAATGCCATGGGAAGCGTGATCCTCCGCCCGGGCATCGCGGGAGGACACCCCCCGCCACCCCCGCCCGCCGATGGATCCACCGGGCGTTGAGCCCGGAGAGGGAGGGCCTCATTGAATACGGATTGACCTTCCTGGCCCATCAGATCGTCTCCTACTTGGGCCGCTACCTCCCCTACCTGCACGAGACGGCGATCGAGCTGGCGGCGGAGAGAGCGGTGAGGGGAGTCAACGGGGTCGTCGTGAGATTGATGCGAAACATGTAGGATCGATCGAGTGTGCTCCGGGGTGAAAGGCCAGCCTGGCGCATCGGAAGCGGTGCGAGAACTGAAAGAAGATCCGGAAGATCCCAAAGCCCAACAAACCTTGGGGAACCTACTGGTGGCCACCCTGGCCCAGGACCCAGAACTCCTCGCCGCAGCGGCCGAGCTGTGGGAGCAAGCGAAGGCCAAGGGGGCAACCGGGATCCCCCTGGTCTTCCCCTCCCGCGCCGGCGATTTCACGTTCTATTTGCTGGACAAGGCCTTTCGTCGGGCGCAGCGGAAACGCCCGCCGGCGGATTTCCACTCCGGAGAGGGCAAGACCACCCTCCTGATGCGCCTGGCGAGGAAGAGGCCGAGGCCATCCTGGCCAAACTGGCAGCGGCCAACAAACTGGGGCGCCTGGCTAAACTCCCCCCTCGGACTGGAACGGATCCGAGATCGGCCGGATGGCGATTTCCTCCTGCGCGGGTACGCCCGGATCGCAGCCGTGCACCGCTTCGACCTGTGGATCGAGCGCAACTTGGTGGCCAAGGCGCTGAACATTCCCCCCGCCGAGATCAACCCCCGAGCGGCGCGGCGATTTCCAATTCGCCCGCACGCTCTTTCAGCAGGCCGCCCAGGCCGATCCCCGCAACGCCCCCGTCTATCAAGCGTGGGCCCCGATGGAGAAAGAGCGGGGGATCCGGTGCGCGCGTTGTAAGGCCACCCCGGCCACACATGCGTCACCCGCATGGCGGAGGGAAGGGAGCGCCCGGAAACCGGGGGGCGGGCCCTTCCCGTGCCCGCCCCCCTCGCCCGCCCGCGCCGGTCATCGGGATGCGCATAGGGCGTCTGTCTCCGATCCCGCGCCGCTTCCAGATCCTCGGGTTGACGGCCGGCCCCGCCGTATCCTTCCGAGGCGCGGCGACCGGGAGTAGCGCCGAAGAGCACCGCTCCCGCCGGGCGGCCGGGGTGCAGATCGAGAGCACGGATCACGGCCCGAAGCGTCGCCCCCCGGGGCCGGCCGGGAGACCGGCGAGGATCCCAAGAGCTGGCCGGCGCGTTGTCAGGACCAGGCGGTCCCCGCCCGACCTCACGAGGCGTTCGCCGGGAGACCTGGCCTGGGATAGAAAAGCAAACACCTCCAGCGGGGTTGACGGTGTCTATCGTATGTGGTATATGAAAATCATAACACCCCGGAGATGGGGGACATTCGAGGGGGGGCCGCATGGGCATGGAGATCCGCGAGCTCACCGACCCATCCGACCCCAACGTGCGCCGGCTCGAGCAGCTCATATTGTCCACGTTCGCCGACCCCAACATTATGCTCAGCGAGGGCGACCTCGAGAAGTTCATCGGGCTGGTGGAACCGGAGCGCTCGTTCCACGTGCTGGTGGCGAAGGACGGGGACGCGTTGGTGGGAGGCGTCGTGTTCAGCTTCGTGGTGCCCTCCCTGTGCGGGTTCTCCGAGTACCTGGTGGTCCACCCTGCCTACCGGCGCCGGGGCGTCGGGCGTGCGCTGATCGAGGCCCGGAAGCAGCTGCTCGACCGACGGGCGCGCGAGCAAGGGGCGCCGGGCGCTCGGGGGGTCTTCATCGAGGTCGAGAATCCGGAGCGAGTGCCTCTTGAATTCCGGGAGCGGGAGCGGCAGACCGCGATCGACGCGTGGGACCGGTGGCGGGTGTTCCACCGCATGGGCTTCCTGCGTGTGGACGTGCCCTACGTGCAGCCGCCGCTGGGCCCCGACAAGCAGCCGGTGTACTACCTGGATCTCTTTTTCTGCCCCTGGGATGAGGAGGTCCGGCGCACCCGCGCGATACCGGTCAACTGGATCCTGGACACGGTGCGACCGGTCTGGCGGGGGTGGATTCCTGACCGCTATCAGGAGTTCCTGGCTTCATTCCAGCAAAGGCTCGGCGCCGGTCCCGTGCCGCTGGTGCCGCTCTTCCCCGACTAGCGATGGGAAGCCGCAGCGAGGAGCTGTTGGCGCTTAAGAACCGTTACGTATCGCCCGCGTTCTTCCACGTCACGCCGGTGGTCATCGAGCGGGCCCAGTACCCAGCCACGCTTTATGACGTGGATGGGAGGCGGTACATTGACTTCGCCGCGGGCATCGGCGTGATGAACGTGGGCCATCAGCACCCCGAGGTGCTGGAGGCCGCGCGGGAGCAGATGGAGCGCTGTACCCACCTGGGCTTCCACCTGGTGCTGTACGAACCGTATCTGCGGCTGGCCGAGGCATTAGACCGCATTTTCCCCCGGCCGGCGGCTGGGGCCTCGCCTGGAGCGAACCCCATCCATACCAAGTCCATCTTCGTCAACAGCGGCGCCGAGGCGGTGGAGAACGCCATCAAGATCGCCCGCGCGGCCACGGGGCGTGAGTATATCATCGCGTTCACGGGCGCGTTCCACGGCCGCACCTACGCCGCCCTCCAGGCGACGGGCAAGACCAAGCCCTCGCGCTTTCCCTTCCTGGCCTCACTGCCGCCCCACATCGTGCACGCGCCCTACCCTTACCTGTACCGGGCGCCGGTGCGGTTTGCCTCGGAGGAGGAGGCTTCGGCGTTCTACCTCGCCCAGGTGGAGCACCTGCTGGACACGGTGGTGGCACCGGAGCGGGTGGCGGCGGTGTTGATCGAGCCGGTGCAGGGCGAGGGCGGATTCATCGTACCGCCCAGGGGCTTCATGCAAGGGCTGCGCCAACTGTGTGACCAGCACGGGATCCTCCTGATCAGCGACGAGGTGCAAACCGGCTTCGGCCGCACGGGGTACTGGTTCGGCATTGAGTACCACGGCGTGGTCCCAGACCTGATCGCCACGGCCAAAGCGTTGGGCGCGGGCTGGCCCCTGGGCGGGGTAACGGGCAAGGCCGAGGTGATGGACCGGGTGCCGCCGTGGGCCCTGGGCAGCACGTTCGGCGGGCACCCGGTGGCCTGCGCCGCGGCGCTGAAGGCGATCGAAGTGATCGAGCGGGATGGCCTCCTCATGCGCGCGCGCTGGCTGGGCGAACGCATCGCGACCCGCTTTCGGGCGTGGCAGGAGCGCTTCCCGTTTATCGGCGATGTGCGCGGCGTGGGCGCCATGCAGGCCTTCGAGGTGGTGCGCTCGCATAAGGACCGTAAGCCGGACCCGGATCGCGTGAACCGCATCATGGAGGAATGCTATCGGCGCGGTCTCATCATGATCAAGGCCGGCCTGTACGGCAACGTGGTGCGTACGCTGGTGCCCCTGACCATCACGGAGGCTGAGCTGGAGGAGGGCCTTTCCATCCTCGAGGCGGCGCTGGAGTGTGTTGCGGAGGGGGGATAGATGGGGCTGGCAAGGGACGAGGTCATGGTTCGGCTGGAGGGAGTGCGGAAGCGCTTCGGCCATGTGGTGGCCGTCGATGGCATCCACCTTGAGGTGCGCCAGGGCGAGTTCCTCACCCTGCTCGGCCCGAGCGGGTGCGGCAAAACCACCACCCTGATGATGGTGGCCGGATTCGAGCGGCCCGACTCCGGGGCCGTGTTCATCGGTGGGCGGGATGTGACCCACGAGCCGCCATACCGGCGGCCGGTAAACACGGTCTTCCAGAGCTATGCGCTCTTCCCCCATATGAACGTCTTCGAGAATGTGGCCTTCGGCTTGCGCATGAAGCGGCTGCCCGAGGGCGAGATCCGTCGGCGTGTCCTTGCCATGCTGGAGCGGGTCGGG
>JBEPYX010000103.1:0-6157 GCA_041641155.1 Thermoflexus sp. | reverse complement strand
CCTTGCCCCGCTCCAGGGGCTCGAAGTCAATAATCACGTGCCCGTATTGGCCCCGGCCGCCGGTCTGCCGCACGAAGCGTCCTTCTATCCCCTTCACCGGCCGGGTGAACGTCTCCCGGTAAGCCACCCGCGGACGGCCCACGTTGGCCTGCACCCGGAACTCCCGCTTCATGCGCTCGATCAGGACCTCCAGGTGCAGCTCCCCCATCCCCGAGATGATCGTCTGGCCGGTCTCCGGATCCGTTCGGACCCGGAAGGTGGGATCCTCCTCCGCCAGCTTGCGCAGGGCCTCGCTCAGGCGGTCCTGATCGGCGATGGTCTTGGGCTCGATGGCCACCGAGACCACCGGCTCCGGGAAGGTGATGCTCTCCAGGACGATCGGCGCGTCCGGATCGCAGAGGGTGTCGCCGGTGAACGTGTCCTTCAAGCCCAGGGTGGCTGCGATATCCCCGGCATACACCTCTTTGATCTCTTCACGGCGGTCCGCATGCATCCGCAGGACCCGGCCCACCCGCTCGCGCTTGTTGCCGCGGGTCGAGTTGGTGACCTGCTGGCCGGCCGTGATCTTCCCCGAGTAGACCCGGAAGTAGACCAGGCGGCCGACGTAGGGATCAGTCACCACCTTGAAGACCAGGGCCGCCAGCGGGGCGTCGTCCGAAGCCGGCCGCGTCTCCTCCTGGCCGGTGATCGGGTTCACCCCTTTCACCGGCGGGATGTCCACCGGGGAAGGCAGGTAATCCACCACCGCGTCCAGAAGCGGCTGGATCCCCTTGTTGCGGAGGGCCGAGCCGCAGAGGACAGGGACCAGCTTCCCAGCGATGGTCGCCCGGCGGAGGGCCGCCCGCAGCTCCTCCGTGGAGATCGGCTCTCCCTCCAGATATTTCATGGTCAGCTCATCGTCGGTCTCGACAATGCGCTCCACCAGCTGCTCATGGGCTTGACGGGCCTCCTCTTCTAGATCCGCCGGGATCGGCTCATAGGCCATCTGGGTCCCCAGCTCATCCACCCAGTAAATAGCCCGCATCTCCAAGAGATCCACCACCCCCCGGAAATCCGCCTCCGCCCCGATGGGGATCTGGACGGGGACGGGGTTGGCCCCCAGGCGGTCACGGATCATCTGGATCGTGTTCCAGAAATCCGCCCCCACCCGGTCCATCTTGTTCACGAAGCAGATCCGGGGGACCCCATAGCGGTCCGCCTGGCGCCAGACCGTCTCGGACTGCGGCTCCACCCCATGGACGGCGTCGAAAACAACGACACCCCCGTCCAGCACACGCAGGCTCCGTTGGACCTCAGCGGTGAAGTCGATGTGCCCGGGGGTGTCGATGATGTTGATCTGATGTCCCCGCCAGTAACAGGCTACCGTCGCGGCGGTGATGGTAATCCCCCGCTCGCGCTCCAGCTCCATATAATCCGTCACCGTGGTCCCCTCATCCACGGAGCCCAGCTTATACGTCTTGCCGGTGTAGAACAGGATCCGCTCCGTGGTTGTGGTCTTACCGGCATCAATATGGGCAATGATTCCGATGTTTCGAATCCTCTCAATGGGAACTTCCCGTGGCATCTCCCTCGCTCCTTCCCCTCAACGTTTGCCGGCGGAAGTCGATCGACCCTGGAATGGAGCCTATCCCGGGCACCACCCCCGCATGGATGCTCTCATCTTCCGGCGCGGGAGCTCCCGCCGGGCCAGGCCTCCAGCCAGGCGAGCCCAATACCGCTGGCGGGGAACCCGCCGGTTGTTCAGCGACAGGGTTACGGCCTTCCGCCGTCGCGCCTGTCGCGGACGCGATTTTCAGTTAAGGAGGCAAGGGCAGATCCGAGGCATGCCCTCGACCCCCCTCACCACCGGTAGTGGGCGAAGGCCCGGTTGGCCTCCGCCATCCGATGCGTATCCTCGCGCTTCTTGACCGCCATCCCTGTCCCGTTGGCGGCGTCGATCAGCTCTGCTGCCAACTTCTCGATCATTGACTTCCCCGGCCGCTCCCGGGCCGCGTTCACGATCCACCGCAGAGCCAGGCTCACCTGGCGGTCCGGCGGCACCTCCAGCGGGATCTGATAGGTGGCCCCGCCGACGCGGCGCGGCCGGACCTCCAGGAGCGGTTTGGTGTGAGCCAGCGCCTTCTCGAAGATCTCCAGCGCCGGCCGACCGGTGCGGCGCTCGATCAGGTCGAAGGCGCTGTAAACGATCCGCATCGCCAAGCTCTTCTTCCCGTTCATCATGACCTTGTTGATGAGCTTGGCGACCAGGACGCTGTTGTAACGGACATCCGGCGCGATCTCGCGCTTTGGCGCACGACCCCGTCGCATAGGCACCCTTCCTATCCACTGGGATTCACGCGTCAGCCAGGGGGAGGACGAACGACAGGCCCAACGACACGCAGGGACCTCAGACGTGATGACGCGGCGCTTCTGAATTCCCGCTCGCCCACCAGCCTGCGGAACGCACCCGCAGCCCACGGGCGGGAAGGGGATCCAGTGGAAGTCCTGCCCCACAGGCGCGGTGTGAAATTATAACGATAAAGCGAGAATCCGTCAAACCCGGCCAGGCGGGCTCGCTTCTTCACAACCGCTGTAATCTCAAGGAGCGCCCCCCTGCCAGAGCAGGAGGAAGATCCCAGCGATGACCAGGGCCCACAGCCACATGACGGCGGGATGGCTCAGGAACTCCAGGGCCCGCTGCAGCGAACGGGCCGGGCGGGCGATGAGACGGGTGAGGCCCGCATACATCCAATCCAGCGACAGGAAGGGACGCACCCACGCCCACTCCCGCGCGATCGCATGCGCCCGACCCGCTTGCCATTGCAGGGCCACCCCCAACCCGACCCCCACCAGCAGCGGGAGCCGGAACATCACCGGAACATCCGACCAGGCCCGGAACCATCCCCCCAGGCCGATCAACGCGGCCACCCCCACCATCAGCCCCAGGCCATACAAGGCCCGCTCGATCCGTCCCGGCGGGAGCGGCTCCTCCGCCGCCCGCCGCCAGCCCCGCAGCAAGGCGCCGACCAGCAAGGCATAGGGCAGGATCAGGAACGGCCACGCCCCGATCGGCCACGCGCGGAAGAGGGCGACGGCCACGGGCGCCCCCGGGGTTAGGGGCAGCCCGGCGAGGGTCAGGACAGCCCCCAGGGATGGAAGCCCCCATGCGGAGTCAGCGTCGAAGGGGCGGCCGACGAAGAGCAGGGCGAAGCTGACCAGCCAGAGAACGGCCGCGAGGGCCGCGACCTCGGGCTCCACCAGCCCCGCCAGCGCCCACCACGCCGCGCTCCCCCACGCCGCCTCCACCAGCCCAGCCCGCGGGTCCGGCTCGGCCCAGGCCCACAGCCCACCCAGCAGGGCCGTCAGCCCCAGGGCCACCGCGACCACTGGCTTCCCGGGCCAGCCGCTCATCAATGGGACCAGATGCGCCCACAGGATCAACCCCACCGTGGTCGGAAGAATATAGAGGAGGGCCGCCCGATCCACCTCCTCCGCCAGCTCCGGGGGGCGCCCCACGTGGAAGGGGTAGATGTCCATGCGGATCAGCGCCGCCAGGACCAGGAAGGGCATAGCCGCCCCGGCCATCCGGCTCCAGAACAGGCTGTCCCCGGAACGCCAGATCTGCCAGGCGGCGACCCAGAGGGCCAGCACGGCCGCCCCGTTGACCAGCCCTGCCAGGACCGCCCGGTCAGCAACCGCTTGGCCCCGGCGGACCAAAAGGAAAGCCAGGAACAGCACGTCTAGCGCGGCCCAGGTCATCAAAAGGGTGAAGAGATCGGCGGCCAGGGCCGCCCCCGTGGCCGCGAGGACCATCCCGATCGCCAGGACCCGCGGCCAGGAGCGTCCTTGCCCCGGATAAGCAATCCACATCCAGGCCACCAACACCCCGGCCGTCAGGATCCCCACCCCGTATCCCCAGGCAGACGGGGTGAGGCGGAAGGTCCAGGCGGTCTGGAACACGGAGAAGGGCCGCTCGATCCGCAGGGCGACCTCCTGGACCGGCCGCCCCCCGGCCACCAGCCAGATCCCCAGGGCGAGGGCGCAGGCGAGGCCCATCGCCAGGCTGGCCCCTCGCCGGCCGAGGAGCCATCGCCCGACCCCGACGCCGATCATGCCCCCTGCCAGGGCCATCCAGGCCAGGACGATCCACTCCATTTATGGCCCTCTTTCCAAACTGCCGGAAGCCGCCGGTGAAACAACAACGCTCGCTCCTCAATCCAGGCCCGATCATTATCCCCCACAGGGCTCAGGACCGCCAAGCCAGTCGCGGGGTCAACCGCCGCATCCCTCTGGGGCCGATCTCTGCCTCGACATCCGCCAGGCCGTTCATCGGCTGCACCGCCTCCCCAGCGGAGCGCGGGGAATGGTCCCAAGCCGGATCGGTTCGCATACGATGGGATCAGGGGGGATCGTCTCGGGGCCGAGAGCGCGGAGGGCTTCGCTTCAGCGTTCGGCGGGGAATCCCCCATCCCACCTGCTTCCATACCGGCCAGCGGCCGGATCGTAGGATGGACACAAGTTCCAGTATAACTAAAACCAGCCGATCGCGGCCCTTGGCCCGCGGCGGAAGAAGACGCGGGCCAAGGGCTCGTTTCCGGAGAGACACCCGTCGAAGCGCAACCCCAACCGGTTCGTGAGGTGCGGACGATGCCCAAGCGGATCGCGATCATCGCCCACGACGGAAAGAAAAAGGAATTGGTAGAATGGGCCCGGCGCGAGCGGGAGCGCCTGGCCCGTCATCGCCTGGTGGCGACGGCGACCACGGGGCGCACGCTGCAGGAAGCCCTGGGGCTGGAGGTAGCCTGCGTGCGCTCCGGGCCCCAGGGCGGGGACGCCCAGATCGCGGCGATGGTGGTGGAGGGGCGGATCGATGCCGTGATCTTCCTGGTGGATCCCCTCTACGCCCATCCGCACGAGCCCGACATCCGCACCGTCATGCGGCTGTGCAACGTCCACAACATCCCCCTGGCCACCAACCTGGCCACGGCCTCCATGGTCCTCCAGGGGCTGGAGGAAGAATGAAGCGACACCGCTGGCTGTTCTGGCTGCTCCTCGATCTCCTGGCCCTGATCGCCCTGCTGTGGATGGACTGGTCGCTCCGGGCGTCTCGCTCGACCTCCCCTGCGGGCGCTCCTCCATCGCCGACGCCCTCGGCCGATCACTATGCGGAGCAGGCGGAGGCCGCCTACCGCGCCGGGGATCTCCAACAAGCCGAGACGCGCTATCGGCTGGCTCTCTCCCTGGAGCCTGAGAACCCCGCCCGATATCCCCCGCTGATCCGGCTCCTGGCCTTCACCAACCGCCTGGAGGAGGCGGCGGCCTGGATGGAGCGAGCCCGGGGACTGGCGCCGGAGGACCCGATGATCCTGGGGATGGCCGCGCTGATCCTCGACTGGCAGGGCAAGATCCCCGAGGCCATCCAAGCGGGGGAGGCGGCCATCGCCCGGGCTCCCCAGGCCGGCCCGCTGTATGCTTACCTCGCGGAGGCATACGCCGACGCCCACCGCCCTCGGGCGGCCCTCGCCGCTGCGCAGCGGGCTCTGGCCCTCGCACCGGAACACCCGGATGTCCATCGGGCGTTGGGCTACGTCTATGAAACCATGGGCCGCTACCAGGAGGCCATGGCCGCCTATCAACACGCACTGGCGCGGGACCCAAACATGGTGATCGTCTGGCTCGCCCTGGGGCGCAACGCCCTGGTTGTTGGGCAGACCGCCACCGCGCTCGAGGCCTTCCGGCGGGCCGCTGCCTTGCGGCCAACAGACCCCCAGGTCCTCGATGAGCTGGGCTGGCTGTATTACAACCTGGGCCGCCTGGAGGAGGCCCAGCAGACCCTGGAGAACGCCCGGGCGATGCGCCCAGAGGATTGGCGCATCCTTTACCATCTGGGGGTCACCCTGTATGCCCGCCGCCGCTACGAGGAGGCGGTCCGGGAGGACGCGCTCCCCCAAGGGATCGCCCAGCTCGAGGCTGCCCTGCGCCGGGAGGGGAAAACCTGCTCCCCCGAGACCCTGGCCGCCGAGCCCCGCTGCGCCCGATTGGTGGAGATGGCCTATCTTCTGGGGCTCTCCTACTACTACCTGGGGGATTGCGCCGCCGCCCGCCCGTGGTTCGAGCGGGCCCTCTCGATCTCCCCCCAAGAGGAGAACGCGCAGAAGGGGCTTCGCCTGTGCACGGA
>JBEPYX010000102.1:0-6193 GCA_041641155.1 Thermoflexus sp. | reverse complement strand
GGCAAGGCGGGCGATGGCCCTCCCCCCGCGTCGGTCGCGACGGGGATCCAGGGGAGAAGAGCGCCGAGCAGGAGCAGGCCGAGGACCGTTCCGGATTTCATCTTCATTTCTCTCAATGACGACCCCTTCCGTTTTGCTTCGACGACCCATGGCTCGTAGACTGGATCTGGCGATCCGTTCCGCCGCAGCGCCGATCTCCCCAGGGAACTCCCGTAAGACCGTTGAGGGTGGCCAGCCCCTACGGCCTGAAGTTGGGCGCGGCGTTAACGTCCCGCTGGATCTCCAGGCCGCACCGGGGACAGCAGAAGATACGATCCGAGAGACCCAAGTCCTCCCGCATCGCCCCGCGGGCAGTGCAGCGGCTCCCCCTTATACGTCGGTGCGGACCTTTCCGATGCGAGGGAGCGGGATATGCCGATGCGGTCAACCCTCCGGCCGCAGAAGCGATGCGGAGCGGGCGAGGATCACCAGATCAGGCAGCGATTGGGCAGCGGCCGCCAGGACCGGCGGGAGGATCCCCAGGGCGGCCAGTGCCAGGCCGACCAGATTGTAAACGGCGGTGAAGGCGAGGTTCCCCTTCACCACCCCCATGGTCCGGCGTGCGAGGCGGAAGACCCAGGGGGCCAGCCGCCAATCCTCTCGCATCAGGACGATCGGGGCGGCTTCCATGGCGATGTCCGTCCCAGCCGCGCCCATGGCGATGCCGACGTCCGCCTGCGCCAGCGCCGGCGCGTCGTTGATGCCGTCGCCGATCATCACGACCGTACGCCCCGCAGCCTGGTATTCCCGAACGATCCGGATTTTGTCCTCCGGCAGCAGGTTCGCGCGGTAGGGGACGCCCAGGGCCGCCGCCAGCGCGGCCGCGGCGCGCTCGTGGTCGCCGGTCAGCAGCTCGATCCGCCGCACCCCGAGGGCGCGCAGCTCGGCCAGGGCGGCGGGGACCTCGGGGCGGAGCGTGTCGGCGGCGGCCAAGATGGCCGCTGGCTCGCCGTCGCAGGCCAGGAACAGCAGCGCTTTGCCCTCTTGCTCCAGACGTCGGGCGAGAGGCGACCCTGCCGCCTCGGGCACCAGGCGGGCGTTGCCCACGACGACCCAGCGGCCGTCCACCCGGGCCCGAACGCCCATGCCGGGGATGGCCTCGAACGCCTGGGGTTCGCGGAGGGGCAGGCCCTGGGCATGGGCGGCGGCCCGCACCGCCTCCGCCAGCGGGTGCTCCGAATACCGCTCGGCGGAGGCGGCCAGGGCCAGGGCCTCGGAGGGGGAGAGATCCCGGAGCGGGATCACGTCGGTGATCTGGGGCCGGCCAAGGGTGAGCGTGCCGGTTTTGTCCACCAGCACCACATCGGCCCGCGCCAGCGCCTCCAGATAGCGACCCCCCTTGATCAGCACCCCGCGCCGGGCGGCGGCGCCGATCGCGGCGAGCACCGCCACCGGCGTCGCCAGCGCAAAGGCACAGGAACACGCCACCACCAGGACGGCCGCCACGGCAAGGGGATTGCGGCCGATCAGGAAGGTCAGCGCGGCGACCCCGATCACCACGGGCAGGTAATATGCGCTGAACCGGTCGGCCAGGCGCTGGAGGGCGGCGCGGTGGGCCTCCGCCTCCTCCACCATCCGGATCACCCGCCCGAACGTGGTGTCCTCCCCGACGCGGAGGGTCCGCACGCGCAGATACCCCGCCTTCACCAGGGAGGCCGCGAACACGCGGGCCCCCCGGGACACCTCCACTGGCACCGGCTCACCGGTGATGGCCGCCTGATCCACGACGGCGTGCCCGTCCACCACCTCCCCGTCCACCGGGATCTTCTCGCCGGGGCGGACCACCACGATCTCCCCGATCCCCACCGCGGCCACCGGCACCTCGACCTCCGCCCCATCGCGCTCTACCCGGGCGGTCTGCGGGGCCATGGCGATCAGATCTTTCACGGCGCGACGTCCCCCCTCAACGGTAAGGCGCTCGATGGCGTCGCCGAGCCGCATGAACAGCACCACCAAGGCCGCCGTCACCCACTCGCCCACGGTGAGGGCAGCGATCGCCCCCAGCGTCATCAGCGTATGGGCACTGATCTGCCCCCGGAGGGCAGCGCGCGCCACCTTCCAGAAGACGGGAAAGCCGACCGCGAGGGTGGCCGCCGCGCCGATCGGAAAAGGGATGAGCGCGTTCAGCCGGTCGAACAGCCCTCCCCACTCCCCGACGGCCACCGAGAGCAGCACCGCACCGGACACGGCCGCCAGCAGGGCAGTCGTGCGGCGGCCGAGGCCTTCCCCCGGCGCGGTGTCCACCGAAGCCTCCTCCGGGACCGAGCCGCCAGCCCGCTCGATCACCTCGCGGATGGCACGCTCATCCACACAGGTAGGGTCGAACCGGATCACGGCCTTCCCCGAGGCCAGGGAGACGTAGGCCGACTCCACCCCGGGCAATCGGGCGATGGCCTGCTGCACGCGCCCCGCGCACGCCGCGCAATCCAGGCCCCCGATGGGAACCTCAAGGGTTTGGATCTTAGCCATCCGACGTTCCCCTCCCGATCACTTCAGAATCCGTCCTGATCGCACAATTAAAAGAAGCCCCTCCGCCGGGCGATCTCGTAGAGGGCGATAGAACCGGCCACAGCCGCGTTAAGGGAGGCCACCCGCCCCCGCATGGGCAGCTCGATCAGAAGATCGCACGTCCGCCGAACCAGGGCGCGGAGGCCCGTCTCTTCGTTCCCCACCACCAGGGCGATGGGCCCGCTGAGATCGGCCTGATCGTAGCGGAGCGCCCGGGGATCCTGTTGGAGGCCGACGATCCATACCCCACGCGCCTGGAGCCATTCCAACGCCCGGACCAGGTTGGTCACCTGGACCACAGGGAGATGCTCCACGGCGCCGGCGGAGGCGTTGACCACGGCGGGGGTCACCCGGGCGCTGCGGTGCTCAGGGAACAGGACAGCGTGCACCCCCACCGCCTCCGCGGTGCGCAACAGGGTGCCGAAGTTCTGGGGGTCCTGTAGGCAATCCAGCGCCAGCCAGAAGGGAGGGTCCGGCCGACGCGCGCTCTCAGCCCAGGCCTCCTCCAGGTCCACATAGGGATAGGGGTCGGCCTCCGCCACCACCCCCTGATGCCCGTCGGCGACGGCATCCAAGCGGGCCCGGGGGACCCACAGGATGGGGATCCCCCGGTCCTCGGCCAGGGCGCTGAGCGTCTCCAGGATCGGCCGGGGCTGGAGCCCCTCCGCCAGCAACAGGCGATAGATCCGCCGCCGCCCCGCCCGCAGGGCCTCATGGACGGCATGGCGGCCGTAGAGGAACTCCCGCCGAATGCTTTCCTTCTGCTTCTTCATCGCCCGCGCCTTCGGGATCGATGGGACCGGCGGAGGAAGCCTTGCCTGCCTCGTATTGTATCCTGCCCGTGGCGCCCTTCCACCTCTCGAATCGAGGATGGGAGTCGGGCGGGCGGAGATCCCTCTGGCGGCGGAACGGATCACCAGATCCGATTGATGAGCCGTGGGTTACCGAAGCAGGAAGGATGAAGTTGTCATGGAAAATCAATGAAGACGAAATCCGGAACGGTCCCCTGGCTTGACAGAGAGGCAGGAATCCGCTACCTTAAAATATAGCGGCCGTGCTCAGGCGGGGAGGTGGCGGTTCCCTGAACCCGAAATCCGCCAGACGCGGGGCTGACATCCCCTTCGAGGGTTGGCGCGGCCCCTCTGGGCGTTCCTTCCCGGCGATGAAGGTCCGGTCCTGCGCGGCGAACCCCGGTGAACCCCGCCAGGCCCGGAAGGGAGCAACGGTAAGCCGTCCCGGTTCGCGCGCCGCAGGGGCGCCGGGCCGGAGCCGATCGAGGGGGCGCAGGAGGGGAGAGGCGGGCTCGACAAGGGGCGCACGGCCGCGGCTTTCCCCGCCCATCCGGCCCTCCCTCTCCGCGAAGGGACCGAGGGGAGGAGAGAAGCCTGACATACAATAGCTTGCTGCGATGAACCGATGGACACTTCCCAAATGGATCGCCTGGCTCGGGCTGGGCGGGCTCTGCCTCTGGGGTTACTGGCGTTCCCAACAGACCGTAACCATCCTCCTCGACGATCGAATCCACCCCATTAGAACCCATCAACGGACGGTGGCGGGGGTCCTTCGGGAGGCCGGCATCGTCCTCCGCCCGGAGGATGCCGTTTCCCCACCCCTGGCGGCCTCCATCCAGCCCCCCGCGACCATCCACATCCGTCGGGCCAGACCGGTCCCGATCCTGATCGAAGGCCGGGGGGTGGAATCCTCCCGCCGGATCCAGTGGTATACCCTCCGCTCAGATCCTCTGGCGATCCTGGCCGAGGCCGGGGTGGCGCTGGGGCCGGGGGATGTCCTGTGGGTGAACGGTCGGCGGAGAGACCCCGCTTCTCCGACGCTTGATGGGGCGTCGCCGCCGCAGGAGATCCGGGTGGTGCGCGCAGCTCCCCTGGTGCTGCGCTTGGACGACGGATCCCGCCGCGTGATCTGGACGACCGCCCCGACGGTGGGGGCAGCCCTGCGGGAGGCCGGCTTCCCGGTGGATCCGGCGGATCGACTGCTCCCCGGGCCGGAAACGCCGCTGGAGGGCGGCATGCAGGTGGCCCTGTTCCGCGCGCGTCCCATCACCGTCGAGGCCGACGGGCGCGTCCAGGTGATCTCCACCACCGCGTACACGGTCCGGGAGCTGTTGTGGGAGCTTGGGATCGCGCTTCATGGCCAGGATCGGGTGATCCCGGGGGAGGAAAGCCGCCTGCAGGGTGGGGAGACCGTGCGCGTCATCCGGGTGATGGAGAGCGTTGAGATTGAGGAGGCGGCCCTTCCCTTCCAAACCCTCTGGGAGCCGGACCCCAACCTGGAGCTGGATGTCCGGGTTCAAAAGTCCCCTGGGCGCAACGGCCTCCTGCAGCGGCGGATCCGGGTGCGCTATGAGAACGGCCAAGAAGTCGCGCGGGAGGTGGTGGATGAAACCGTAGTCCGCCCGCCCGAGCCGCGCATCTGGGCGTATGGGACGCGGATCGTGGTGCGCACCCTGGAGACGCCGGAGGGGCCGATCGAATACTGGCGGCGGATCCGCATGCTGGCCACCTCATATAGCCCATCCACCGCCGGGGTCCATCCCTCTTCGGCCTACTTCGGCCGCACTCGCACCGGCCTGCCGATGCAGCGGGGAATTGTGGCGGTGGACCCGCGGGTGATCCGGCTGGGCTGGCGGGTTTACGTGCCAGGGTATGGAGTCGGCCTGGCCGCCGACACCGGCGGCGGGATCATCGGCCGTCGCATTGACCTGGGCTACAACGACGAGGATCTGGTCCTTTGGTATCGCTGGGTGGATGTCTATCTTCTGACCCCGATCCCCCCTCCGGAGTCCATCCCCTATATCCTGCCGGACTGGCCGACCCCACCCCCGGGGCGGTGAGGGCGGGCAGGACCCTTCAGCACCCCTGGAGCGTCCGAGCCGTCCGGCGCAAGGGATCTACCGTGCTGGCCCCTCGTCCCCGGAAAGCGGGGAACCTTTCCCTGATCTATGATTAGGAATCGAGGGCTTTCCCCTCGGGAGGGTTCCGGAGCGAGGCGGCCTGGGCCGCGAACATTCGAGGGAACGATGGGCCCTGCGGATGGGAACCACACCCTGACGGCCAGCAACAGCGAGCTGGCGTGGGGCGGGCGATCGCTTGCCCCGATGCCCCCTCCCCTTCCGTGGCCGCGATACCTGAAGGCCCGCGGGGTGCAGCCCCGCAAGGGGCTGGGGCAGCACTTTCTGATCGACGAGCGGATCCTGGCCCGGATCGCGGAGGCCGCCGGGCTGGCGCCCGGGGAGTGGGCGCTCGAGATCGGGGCTGGCCCCGGCACCCTCACCCGCCATCTGGCCCTGCGGGCAGACCACGTCGTGGCCGTGGAGCTGGACGAGCGGTTCCTCCCCCTGCTGCAGGAGGTCCTAGCCCCCTACCCGAACGTCACCGTCGTCCTGGGGGACATCCTCGCGCTGGACCCGCCCGCCCTGGTCCAGGGGCATCCCTACCGGGCGATCGGCAACATCCCCTACTTCATCACTTCGGCGATCCTCCGCCACCTGATGGAGGCCTCTCCCAAGCCCCGACGCATCGTCCTCACCGTCCAGCGGGAAGTCGCGCGCCGGATCACGGCGGGGCCGGGGGCGATGAGCCTGCTGGCGGTGAGCGTGCAGGTGTATGGACGGCCGCAGGTGGTGGAG
>JBEPYX010000101.1:0-6209 GCA_041641155.1 Thermoflexus sp. | reverse complement strand
ACCCCTTTGCTGATCCGCATCCATACGGGCACCCGGCGGATCCGCACCCCATCCCGCACCTCCTCCCGCGGGAGGCGTCGGTCGTACTGGGAGGTCAGGACCTGGACGTCGTGCCCCCGGGCGGCGAGGGCCCGGGCCACCCGCTCCACATAGATGGTCAGGCCGCTGATGTGGGGACGGTAATACGTGAGCGCCACCAGGATCTTCATCGGCGAACATCGCTTCCTCGAAGTGCACCGGACATGGGCTGCGGCCGAGGTTCACGGCGCGACGAGGGGGACGCCCTCCCGCACCCACTCCACCAGGCGCCTTAAGCCCTCCCGGACCCCAACCTGGGGTCGCCAGTCCAGATCCCGCATCGCCTTCCGGATGTCGCTGATATAGACCTTCTGATCCCCGGGGCGCCACGGGCCGAAGGTGGGGGGATCCAGCGGGCGGCCCAGGATCTCCGCCAGGAGGGGGGCGAACTCATGCCAGACTGACAGAGCGTTCTCCGGCCCACCCCCGATATTGTAGATCTGCCCAGCAGTCCGATCGATGCGCTCTACCGCCGCCCGCATCGCCGCCACGAGGTCCGCCACGAAGAGGAGGTCCCGCACCTGCTTGCCGTCCCCGTAGATCGTGATCGGACGGCCGGCCACGGCGGAGATCACGAAGTGGGCGACCCAGCCCTGGTCCTCAGTCCCGAACTGGCGGGGGCCATAGATGCAGGACATGCGGAAGACCACGGTGGGGAGCCCGTAGATCCGGGCGTAATCCCGCACGTATTGATCGGCGGCCCCCTTGGAGCATCCGTAAGGGGAATGGAAGTCCAGCGGCTGGCGCTCGTCGATCCCGAACGGCCGGTCCGCATACCGGTAGCGGGTGGCCTCCTCCACCACCGGCACGTCCTCCATCGCCCCGTAGACCTTATTGGTGGAGGTGTAGAGGATGATGGGGCGGTGGCGGGCCTGGCGGGCCGCCTCCAGGACGTTGAGGGTGCCCAGGGCGTTGATCTCGAAGTCGGTGCGGGGATCGACCAAGGAGGTGGTGACCGCCACTTGAGCGGCCAGGTGGAAGACCACGTCCACCTGGCGCACCGCCTCGGCCACCGCCGGGAAATCCCGGATATCGCCCCGGATGAAGCGGATGCGGCCGCCGTGGCGCTCCTGGAGCCAGGCCAGGTTCCGGTCCACCCCGGGGCGGGCCAGCAGATCGAAGATCCAGACCACCCAGCCGTCTGCGGCTAGGGCGTCCGCGAGGTTCGAACCGATGAAACCGGCGCCGCCGGTGATCAGTGCATGGGTCGGCATCCGGACCTCCGGGTGGGAACTGGGGGAAGCGGCGGCCCCCCTCGCCTCCGGTAGGGCGGCATTGTGCAAGCTATTATAATCCGTATCGCTCGGGTATGGTTCCCTTCACCCGCCGCGAGGATACCGAAGCAGGCAAGGAGAGCGGTGAGGCCATACGTAGGAGCGCCCGGCGCTCCCCAAGCGATCCAGCCAGCCCATCGCCTCACGAGGCGGGCGGCGGGACCGGCCCGCCGGTCCGGCGCAGGAAGCTCAGGCGCAGGCTCCCGGTCTCCAGCCACAGCCCCAGAGCCCCCAGCAGAGAGAGATAAAAATAAACGAGGGCGTGGGAGACCACCGAGATGCTGAAGGCGATGGCCTGGGGGATCCCGAAGCCTCCCATGACCCACACGGTGATGCCCTGCACGACCCCGACGTAGCCGGGGGTGGAGGGGACCAGCATCCCGAACGTGAGGGCCGTCATTGTCCACAGGGCCGGCAGCCAGTCCGGGGCGGCCAGGAAAACCCCCATCACCGCATAGAGGTGCGCCCCCGTCGCCACCCACGCCGCTAGGGACCACCCCAGCGCCCCCGCCAGGGCGCGGGGGGTCCGGAGGACTGCCAACCCGCTCAGGGCCGCTTTCGCCTCATGGCGCAGGCGCTCCCGCAGGCGCCGAGGGACGGGCCGGGTGAGCCCCTCGGTGAGCCGCCATGCCCAGCCGGGGGCGAAGGCGCCGATAAGCAGCGCAAGGAGCGCGGCGACGGTCAGGCCCAGCCCGGCCCCGCTCAGGCCCCCAACCCCCAGGGCGTCCGGCCGAAGGGCCAAGGCGAACCCAGCCAGCATCAGCACGGCCACCAAATCTAGAACGTGCTCCACCACGATGGACATGGCCACCAAGCCCGGGGGGGTCTGGGGGTAGCGGGCCAGCAGGAGCACCCGGGCCAGCTCTCCCACTCGAAAGGGGAGGAGATGGGTCACCAGGTAACCGACGTTCAGCACGTTCCAGAGGCGGAACAGGGGCACCCCCGTCGGCTTGTTCAAAAGGATCCGCCAGCGGAGCGTCCGCGCCAGCACGCTGAAGGTCAGGGCCAGGAAGGCTGGGGCCAACCATCCGTAGCGCCCGGCCCGCAGAGCCGCCCCAAGGACCGAGAGATCCAGGCCGCGGAGTGCCCCGTACAGGGCGGCGAGGCCCAGGGCCAGCCCGATCAGCCATTGCCAGATCCGCATCCTCGTCCTCCCATTCGGATCGGCATGGGCGCCGGGAGCCCCCGTCAGCCCGAGGGGCAAGAGCGCCCAAGTCCCCCTATGATACCTCGGACCTCCCCAATGTCCCAAAGCCCCCTGCGGGAACCGCACGGCCGCACCCTTTCCGGTCCTCCGGACCACCGCCTGCGGATGGCATCACAACACAAATTTCGTCTTGCCTAAATTTCGCACTCACCCATACAATGGGTGTGAGATCGCGGATCCATCCTCTCACTCCTCTTCCGGAAAGGAGCGCGCGATGGTCGGCAAACGGATCTACTACCAGATGGAGGAAGGGGCGGTCGCGCCCGCACCTGAGGCGCCCGTGGAGGAAGCGGCCCCCGCCCCGGCCCCGGCTCCCGCCCGGCCCGCTCGCCGGGCGGCGGCCAAGAAGCCGGCGAAGAAGGCCGCGGCCAAAAAGACGACCGCGAAGAAGGCGGCGGCCAAGAAGCCGGCAAAGAAGGCGGCGGCCAAAAAGACGACGAAGACGGCGAAGAAGGCCACGGCGAAGAAGGCCGCTCGGAAGTAGCCCCCACGTGGAACCCCTTCAGCGCGCGAGGCGCCTGCTCCGGCGGGCGCCTCGTGTTTTTCCCTCGGTTGCCTCCCTGGGTCCGCTCAGCCCCCGTTGGGGGTTCCGGTGGGTGTGAGGGCTGGGGTCGGCGACGGCGTGGCCGTCGGCAGGACTGGCGGCACATACAGGTGTTGCCCCGAGCGAATGGCCGGGCGGGTCAGACAATTGGCGTGCATCAGCTGGTCCAAGGGGACCTGAAAGCGCGCCGCCAGCCGGTAGAGCGTCTCCCCGGGCTGGACGGTATAGGGCACCCAATCCGGGGGAGGGCCACACGGGGTGGGGTTCGGCGTCGGGGTGGGCAGCGGCACCGGCAGATACACCCGCTGGCCGATGAACAGGGCCGGGCGGCGCAGGCAGTTGGCCTCCAGAAACCGCGAGAGGGAGATCCCGGTCTCGCTCGCCAGCCGGAACGCCGTATCCCCTGGCTGCACCCAGTAGGGGACCCAATCCCGCGGTGGCCGGCAGGGGGTCGGGGTGGGGCTGGGTGTGGCCGTGGGGGTAGCCTCGACGGGCGTCGGGAGCGCCCGGAGGGTCGGCGATGGGGAGAAGATCGGGGAAGGGGACGGAGGCCGGGCGGTGGGGGAGGAAACCGATGGCGTGGCTGTTGGAGGCGGCTCGAGTTGGGGCGAGGGGAGGGTCGTTGGCCCCCCCTGAAGGGGGCGCGGCCGTATCTCTGCCGCGGCTGTCCAGAGCGCACCGACGGTCATCCCTCCCAGGAGCAGGAGGGCCAGGGCCCACCTGAACGCGTGGGATCGAAGGAAGCGGTTTCGGGCGATTCGCCCGATCCCCAAGTCCATCCCGGAATCCCCGGCCCACGCCCATCGGTCGTTGGACGCTCCGTTCCCCTTGGGGAGGTTCATTCTTCAGCGCTCCCGAGGGTGCGCAAGGAGCGAGAGGCTGCCAGGGGAAGCGCCACGGTGAACGCGCTGCCTACCCCCGGCTCGCTCTCCACCCAGATCCGCCCACCGCTCATCTCCACCAGCACCCGAGCGATGGAGAGGCCGATGCTGTCCCCCACCCCGGGGATCAGCGGCGTCGCCGCCCGGTAGCGGGGGATGAACACCCGCGGAGCCTCCTCCGGGGGGATTCCCCCGCCGGTGTCCCGCACACAGAGGAATAGGACATCGGGGACCTCGGGGTTCAACCGGGCCTGGAGGCGGATGGTGGTGCCCGGGCGGCTGCACAGGGCGGCGTTGTTCAACAGGTGATACAAGATCTGTTGAGCGGCGTCCCGATTCAATCGGACTGGGGGGAGCGGCTCGGGCCAGTCCAACTCGATGCGCAGATCGCGCTCCTGGAGCACCGGTTGGAGCTGCTGCAGGGCGGCATCGCGGGCCTCCGCCAGGTCCATCGGCTCCGGCTCCAGCCGGAAGGAACCCGCCTCCAGGGCGGCCACCTGGAGGGTCTCCCGGATCAGCCCCGCCATGCGCTCGATGTTAGCCTTAATGCGCAGCAGGAACTGGCGCTGGGTGGCCCCCAGGATGCCCACCGCCTCTCCCAGCAGGAGATCCGTGTATCCCAGGATCGCGGTGAGTGGGGTGCGCAGCTCCTGGAGTAGGGCCAGGATCAGTTCCCCTCGATCCCCTCCGGAGTCGGAGGCGGCCGCCGGCGGGACAGAGCGGCGCTCGACGAGTTGAGCCAGCTCTTCAGCCCGCCGCCGCCACCGCTCCCGCTCCTCCTCCGCCTCGGCGGCCCGGGTGGCCCAGCGGTTGATTTCCCGCTGCAGCGCTTGGCGTTCCTCTGTGTGCTGGGCCTCCAGACGCTGGAGGGCCTCCGCGTGCTCCTGCTGCAGGGCGGCGAGCACCGCCTCCCAGGCGGCCGCCCGCTCGCGCTCCTGCAGAAGGGCGAGGGTGTGGGCGAGAGACTCCGCCATCTCGTGGGCGAGCGGGGAGTCCGAGGGGGCACAATGCGCCTCTTCCGGCGGATAGCCGATCAGCCATGCGCCGAGGAGCCCTTTCGGGGCGATGAGGGGCTCAATCCAGAGGACTCCCGGGGCCTCCATCCCGAAGGCCTGCCAGAGCCGCCGGAATGCTTCCCCCGGTTGCGCGGCAGGGGTCAGACGCTCGGGCCGCCGCTCGAGCAGGGCCGCTCCGATGGGGGGGAACTCCGACAGGGAAAGCGCGAGATCGGCACCGGCCCGCGGCAGGCTGTCCCCCTCGCGGGCGACGATCAGCAGCTGATCCTCCCGAAGGAGCCCGACGGCGGTCCAACGGGCGCCCAGGAGCGTCCGTGCGGCCCGTAAGGCCTCCGTGAGGGGCTTCGACTCCTCAGGGGCCTGGAGGGCGCGAAGCAATCCCCGGTTCCACGCCGCCCATGCCCCCGCTGCTCCCTGGGCTTCCCCGGAGGCGTTTCGAGCGACCTGGAGGGCGAGGCGATGGGCCCCTGCCAGCCAGAGGGGATAAGCCGTCAGGGCGCCTAAGCGAATCCATGGGGCGAGATGGGTCCCGGCGATCCGGATGTTGAGCTGCAGGAAGGCGCCTGCGGCGAGGGCGAGGAACCCCAGCGCGCCCGGCCCGCGGAGGGCCGACGGACGGCGCGAAAGGAGGAGCCCTCCCCACCCCAGGGTCAGCCCGATCGCCCACAGCATCCCCGCACGGTCCAGTGGGGTGTCGGTGTAGAAGCGCATGGGGTCCTGGGCGGCGAGTTGCAGCCAGCTGGGGGCGGCGAGCCCGTAGGCCCCCAGGACGGCCAGCGTGTGCAGCGCCGGGAGCCAGGGCCCGGGCCCTCCTTCCCCCATCGCCCAGCCCAGCCAGCCCCAGGTGATGAGGTCCACCGCCCGCTCCAAGGGCGGGAGCAGGGCGCCGGGGGTCAGCCAGCGGGCCTCCACGAACGCCGCCCCGAACAGGGCCAGCCGGCCGATCAGGCCCAGGCCAGCGGCCAGGGCCAGGCGATGGGCGGCACGGCTCCCCGGGGCGGCCTCCAGGGCCATCAGCAGCAACCCCTCCAGGGCCAGGCCCACGAGCAAATGATAAAAGAGGGAGGCCGGCCCCTCGGTCAACAATCGCGCCAGGGTCTGAGCGACGTCCATCGCTTCAACCCACCCGTTCCGCCCCGAGGTTTCGGAGGGCCATCCGGGTCGCGGCCATCCCCAGGCCGATCAACAGCCAGAACCATTGCACCATAT
>JBEPYX010000100.1:0-6228 GCA_041641155.1 Thermoflexus sp. | reverse complement strand
GGCACGCGGAGGAGGGGGCAACGTTGCTGTTCCTCTTCTCCCTTTCGAACGCCCTGCAGACCCTGGCGCTGGAGCGGACCCGCCAGGCCATCCGGCGGCTGATGGATCTCCGACCGCCCATGGCCCGTCGTCTGCGCGAGGGGCGGGAGGAGCAGATCCCCGTGGAGGCGATCGAGGTCGGGGACTGCTTGCTCGTCCGGCCTGGAGAGCGGATCCCGGCGGATGGGGTGGTGATGGCTGGCTTCTCCTCCGCCGACGAATCGCTGCTCACCGGGGAGTCCATGCCGGTGCCGAAGGGGCCGGGGGATCCGGTGTTCGGCGGCACGCTCAACGGCTACGGGGCGCTGGAGATCCAGGTGACGCGCCCGGCTTCCGACACCATGCTGGCGCGCATCATCCACCTGGTGGAGGAGGCGCAGGCCCAGCGGGCTCGCACCCAACAGGCCATCGATCGCTTCGAGCAGCGCTATGCCTGGGCGGTCCTGGGCGGGGCAGCCCTCACCATGATCATCTCGGCGCTGTTCGGGGAGGCCTTCGAGCGCGCGTTCTATCGGGCGATGACCCTGCTCGTGGTGGCCTCTCCGTGCGCCCTGGTGATCAGCACCCCGGCGGCCTTCCTTTCGGCCATCGCCGCCGGGGCCCGGTGGGGGATCCTGTCCAAGGGGGGGATGGCCCTGGAGCGCCTCGCCCAGGTCCGGGTGGTCGCGATGGATAAGACGGGGACTCTCACGGAGAACCGCGTGGCGGTGCAGGCAGTGTACGCGCTGGACGGAAGCGGGCCTGACGACGTCCTGCGGCTGGCGGCGGCGGTGGAGGCCCGCTCGGAGCACCCGATCGCCCACGCGATCGTGGCGGAAGCCCGGGCGCGGGGTCTGGCGTGGCCCGAGGCCCAGGCGGTGGAAGCCCGGCCCGGGTTGGGGGTCGTCGGCGTCGTCGGCACCCAGCGGGTCTGGGTGGGATCGCCCCGCTGGTTCCTGCAGGAAGGCCTCCCGCTTCCCCCTGAGGCCCAGCCCCTGCTCGAGGAGGCCCAGCGGGCCGGGCGGACGGCCCTGCTGGTCTACGATGGGTGTTGGCGCGGGGTGATCGAGGTCGCCGATCGGGTGCGGCCGGAGGCTGCGGAGGCGGTGCAGGCGTTGCGCCGCATGGGGATCGAGGTGGTCATGCTCACCGGGGATCATCCGGCTGTTGCCCGGGCGGTAGCGGCGGCCTTAGGGATCACGCGGTTCGAGGCGGGGTTGCTGCCGGAGGAGAAGCTGGAGCGGATTCGCGCCCTGGCCCGGACCCATGGACCGGTGGCGATGGTCGGGGATGGGATCAACGATGCGCCGGCCCTGGCGGCGGCTTCCGTCGGGATCGCGATGGGGAAGATGGGAAGCGACGTCGCCATCGAGACGGCAGATGTGGTGTTGCTCCAGGAGGATCTCCGTCGGGTCGCGGAAGCCATCGCTCTGGCCCGGGCGGCGATGCGGACGGTCTGGCAGAACCTGGCCTTCGCCAGCGGGGTGATCGCTTTCCTGACCCTGCTCACGTTCGGAGTCGGGATCCCGCTGCCCTGGGCAGTGGTGGGGCATGAGGGGAGCACGCTGTTGGTGGTGCTCAACGGCCTGAGGCTCCTCGGATGGCGACCCCGGCTCGCGCCTCCTCCGGTGAAGGGAGGCCATGCCGGTCTTCGCTCGGGCCGGCGTCGTGGGGCGGCGCGGATCGGGTCAGGGATGGCCTCCGCGGGGGAATGAGCCCGGAGGTTATGGGCAGCGCCAATCCCGCTGCAGCGTCCCCTCGCCGGGCGTCCAGCGGAGGATACGCCAGCGCCCGTCCTGAGCGGCCAGCCGGTAGATCTCCCCGGGGTAGGAGACGACCCGCTCTGTGGTCACGGGCCGCCCTGGGGGGCAAGTCAGGCTCGCCCGATAAACCCATATCTCCTCCGTCCGCACCTCGAGCAGATCCGGCCCCGGCCGGGCAGTGACCGCGCAGGAGCGGATCTCCCACTGGATCTCCTGGATCGTGGCCCCGATCGCTTGAGCGGCCTGCTGCAACCTATCCCCCTGGCGTCGGGCCTCAGCAGCGGCGTCCCCCCAGGCCGCCGCGAGCTGCGCGAGGGCTCCCTGGCCCTGGAGGTAGGCTTCTTGGGCCGCATTCGCCTGCTCGATCGTTTGCCACACCCCGGGCTCGCAGGCGAAGGGCGACACGGTCGGAGTCGGCGGGATCGAGGGGGAGGGGGTGGGGCGGGGCGTCGTTGGCCATGGCTCCGGGGAGGGTAAGGAGGTAGGGGGCAGTGGGGAGGGCGAGGTGGTAGGCGCCTGCACAAGGGCCGGCGAGGTGGACGGGGCGTCGGAGGGATGGATGAAGTACGGGTAGAGGAGGATCCCGTACCCGATGCTCGTCGTAACGAAGCTCAACCCGATGAACGCAGCCCGCCATCCGGCCCGGCGCGCTGGACCCCACCCCGCGCCGAAGAGGCGGGCCTGCCCTGGGCGGGCGATGGAGAGCGCCAGAAGGCCCAGCGCGATCAGGAGGATGCCGATGCCGAGCTCCAACCCCCGCAACGTTCGCTTCCCTCGCCCGGAAAGCCCCGGCCAGCCGGCTCGTGGGCATCTGCATCCTATCATAGGGGGGAACGCGGAAGGGGACAAGCGGCTGGCCCGGTCCGGAGCTTGGCCGAGCCGTTTGGGTTTCCTCCAAATCCGGGATCTCTTATAATGAAGTCGGGCGGTCCATCCCGGTGCCCTCGGGTGGGCGCCGCGGGGCCTTCAGGGATCCCGATCTTCCTTAAACCTATGCTTCTTCGTAAGAAAGGCTTCCGACGATGATGCGCTTCGACCATTTCACGGAACGAGCTCAGGATGCCGCGGCGAGGGCCTACGAGATCCTGCAACGATACGGGCATAACCAGGTGGATACGGAACACCTCCTCCTGGCCCTCCTGGAGCAGCCCGACGGGGTGGTGCCCCAGCTGCTCCAGCGGATGGGGATCAGCGTGGACTGGATGCGAGGCCGGCTGGACGAGGTGCTCCGGGCCAGCCCGCGCGCGTCCATCTACGGCTTTGGTGGGACCGGCCAGGTGTTCATCACTCCCCGGGTGAAGCGCATCCTGGACCTGGCCAACGAGGAGGCCCGGCGGTTGGGAGATGACTACATCTCCACCGAGCATCTCTTTCTGGCTATCGCCACCGAGCGCAACACGCCGGCGGCCCGCATCCTGATGGACGCCGGGGTGAGCCGGGACCGGATTTACGAGGCGATCAAGGACCTGCGGGGCGGGGCCCGGGTCACCGATCCCGGGGCGGAGGGGCGGTATCGGATGCTGGACCGCTACGGTCGGGATCTGACCCGACTGGCCCGGCAGGGGAAGCTGGACCCGGTGCTCAACCGGGAGGCGGAGATCCTGCGGGTGATCCAGGTGCTGTGCCGGCGGACCAAGAACAACCCGGTGTTGATCGGCGAGGCCGGGGTGGGCAAGACGGCCATCGTGGAGGGGCTGGCCCAGCGCATCGTCGCCAACGATGTCCCCGAGCTGCTGATGGGCAAGCGCATCGTGCAGCTGGACCTGGCGGCGATGGTGGCGGGGGCGCGGTTCCGGGGCGAGTTCGAGGAGCGCCTCAAGGCGGTCATCGAGGAGGTTCAGCGGGCTGAGGGGGAGGTCATCCTCTTCATCGATGAGATCCACACCGTGGTGGGGGCGGGAGCGGCCTCGGGGGCGCTGGACGCGGCCTCGATGCTGAAGCCGGCCCTGGCCCGTGGGGAGCTGCGCTGCATCGGGGCCACCACCCTCGACGAGTACCGCAAATATATCGAGAAGGATCCCGCCCTCGAGCGGCGGTTCGCCCCCATCTTCGTCGAGGAGCCATCGGTGGAGTCGGCCATTCAAATGCTGCAGGGCCTGCGGGAGCGCTATGAGGCCCACCATCAGGTCCGCATCAGCGACGCGGCGATCGTCGCTGCGGTGCGCCTCTCCCACCGTTATATCACCGACCGCCGGCTTCCCGACAAGGCCATCGATCTGATCGACGAGGCGGCGGCCCGGCTGCGGGTGGCCCTGAACACCCTGCCCCCCGAGCTCAAGGCCATGAAGACGGAGATCGAGCGGCTGCTGCAGGAGGAGGAGCACGCCGGGCTGAACCGCGACTACGAGCGGGCCGCCCAGATCCGGATGCGGCGCCTGCGCCTCCAGAAGGAGTTCGAGGCCCGCCGCGCCCAGTGGCAACGGGAGCGCAACCTGGACGAGGTGGTCTCTGAGGAGGACGTGGCCCAGGTGGTGGCTGCGTGGACCGGCATCCCGGTGGCCCAGGTGATGGAGACGGAGGCGGAGAAGCTCCTCCACATGGAGGAGCGGCTGCGGGAGCGGGTGGTTGGCCAGGACGAGGCCATCGCCGTGGTGTCGGACGCCATCCGGCGGGCCCGGGCCGGCCTCAAGGATCCGCGGCGGCCCATCGGCTCCTTCCTGTTCCTCGGACCCACCGGGGTGGGGAAGACGGAGCTGGCCAAGGCCCTGGCGGAGTATCTCTTCGGGGACGAGGACGCCCTGGTCCGGCTGGATATGAGCGAGTACCGGGAATACCACACCGTCTCGCGGCTCTTCGGGGCGCCGCCGGGGTATGTGGGCTATGAGGAAGGGGGGCAGCTCACCGAGGCGGTGCGCCGCCGGCCCTACCGGGTGATCCTGTTCGACGAGATCGAGAAGGCCCACCCGGACGTCTGGAACGCCCTGCTGCAGATCCTGGACGACGGCCGCCTCACCGATGGGCAGGGGCACACGGTGGATTTCCGCAACACCATCATCATCATGACCTCCAACGTGGGCACCGATTACCTCCGCCGCGGGGGGACCCTCGGCTTCGTCCCGGCGGCCTCGGAGCGCGAGCGGATGGAGGAGCGGCAGCGGGTCGAGCGGGCCCTGCGCGAGACCTTCCGGCCGGAGTTCCTCAACCGTATTGACGAGATCGTCATCTTCAACCGGCTGACGTTGGACCATGTGATGCAGATCGTGGATATCCAGATGCGCCAGATCCAGGCCCGCCTGGCCGAGCACGGCTTGCAAGTGGTCCTCACCGAGGCCGCTCGCCGCTGGCTGGCCGAGGAGGGCTACGACCCCGCCTTCGGCGCCCGCCCCCTCAAGCGGGTCCTTCAGAAGCAGGTCGAGAGCCCCCTGGCGGTCCGGCTGCTGCGCGGGGAGTTCCAAGCTGGCGATGTGATCGTGGTGGACGTGGGGGAGCAGGGGTTGATCTTCCAGCGGCGATCGGCCGAAGCCCTCTCCCTGGTGGAGCCGGTGCCCCATGCGTAATGGAGGGGGCGCGCCCCTCGGACCCCAACCCCCGCCGCGATCCGGCCGGGCGGACACGGATCGATGCGATCGGAGAGGTGGCACGGGGATGCCGTTCTGGATCGACGGGCATAACCTCATCGGGGCGATGCCCGACTTGAGCCTGGACGATCCGGACGATGAGGCGCGGCTGGTGGAGCGGCTCCAGCGCCTGGCGCTGCGGACGGGTCGGCGGATCACCGTGATCTTCGACCGGGGTGCCCCGGGCGGGGTGAGCGCCTCCCTCTCCCGCGGTGGCGTGACGGTTCGGTTCGCCCCGCGCGGAGTGACGGCCGATGACCTCTTGATCCGCCAGATCCAAGCCGAGCGCAACCCCCGCGGGCTGATCGTGGTCTCCTCGGATCGGAGCGTGCAGGAGGCTGCGCGACGCCGGGGCGCTCAGGCCTGGTCGGCGGCGGAGTTCCTGGCGTATATGCGGCGCCATCTGGAGGGCCCGGCCTCCTCGTCGGTGGCAGAGGAGGACAAGCCGGACCGGGTGGATGAGGCGGAGCTGGAGCGCTGGCTGCGGTGGTTTCAAGGGGAGAATCCCTGAGGGAACGGCGGGGAGGCTTCCGACGATGGCCTCCCCGCCGTTCTATCCGGATCCAGGAGGCCTCTCATGTTCGAGGACATCCGCCAGCACCTCTCCAAGGTCCCGGAGGGTGAGGTCATCGAGGAGAGCGTGGAGGAACGGCCCGCCCCGCCGCGATGGGAGCCCCTCGCCTTCCTCCAACGGCTCACCCCATCCCAGCGCCTTTTCCTCTTGGGGCTTTTGCTAGCCGATCTGTTCCTACTCGGGTTCTTCGTGTTCCTGGTCATGGGAGTGATCCGCCTGGGCTGAGGAGCCCTGTGGCCTTCGAGGCCGGATCCTCCCTCGATGGCTGCTCCGGCCAGGAGCTTCCCCGCTGAAGATTCCGGAGCACCTGGGTTGG
>JBEPYX010000099.1:0-6325 GCA_041641155.1 Thermoflexus sp. | reverse complement strand
CACCCTCACGACGTATATGGGCAAAGGGGCGCTGCCGGAGGATCATCCCCTCTGCCTGGGCGTGATCAGCCGGCACGCCCGGGGGGAGCTGATGGGGTTGTTCACCACATGCGACCTGATCCTCACCATCGGCTACGACGAGGTGGAAGGGGTGAAGCCCAGCCTGTGGAAGGTGGGAAACCACAAGCGGGTGGTGTGCGTGGACAGCGTCTTCGAGGCCGAGAGCGATCTCCTCCGCGCGGACCTCACCCTCGTTGGGGATGTGGGAGCGATCTTGGAGGAGCTGGCCGCGATGGCCCCCACCAACCGCCGGCCCTGGCTGGAGGTCTCCGCCGTTCGCGAGGCCATGCGGAGGCCGCTCCAGCAGCCACTGACGGTATCGGCCCCGCTCTCGCCGGCGGCCATCACCCGCGCCCTGGCCCAGGCCCTCCCCGATTCAGCGGTGATCGCCGTGGACGTCGGGCTGAACAAATACGCGATGGGCCTCACATACCCAATCCGAGGCCGCCAGCAAATCCTGTTCACCAACGGGCTCTCGTCCATGGGGTTCGCCCTCCCCGCCGCCCTGGGTGCCCGGATGGCCCGTCCGGAGGATCCGGTGGTGGCCGTGAGCGGCGACGGCGGGTTCCTGATGAACGTCCAGGAGCTGGAGACCAGCGTGCGCCATGGGCTCCCCGTCGTCGTCCTGGTGATGCGCGACAACGCCCTCGGGCTGATCCACCGCATGCAGATCGCCCGCTTTGGGGAGGCCGTGGGCACCGCCCTTGGGAACCCGGATCTCCCGGCCCTGGCCGCTGCCTTCGGGGCGCGGGGGATCACCGTGGAAACGGCGGATATGCTGGCTGACGTCCTGATGGAAGCCATCGCCTCCCACCAAACCTGGGTGATCGATGTCCCCACTTCTTACGAGGGGTGGCTCCAATGAAAAGAAGGATGAAGCGCATCCTGTTGCTGGGCGCCGGCGGCCCCCCGGGGATCAACGTTATCCGCTCCTGGCGTGAAGCCCCAGAGCCGCTCTATATCGTCGGGACCGATATGAACCCCTTCCACCTGGAATGGGTGCCCGCGGACCGGGTCTATCTGGTGCCGCCGGTGGACCACCCGGAATACCTGGACGCGATCATCACGATCGCAGAGCGCGAGGAGATCGATCTGATCCACGCCCAACCCGATGTGGAGCTCCGGGTCCTCTCGGAGAACCGGGAGCGGTTCCGGGCCCGCACGTTCCTCCCCCGGAAGGAGACGATCCGGCTGCTGCAGGACAAACAGGCATCGGCCGAGCGATGGCGCCAGGCGGGGATCCATACCTTCCCCACCGTGCCCGTCGCAACCCCAGAGGATCTGGAGCGGGCGGTGGAGATCATCGGGCTTCCCCTCTGGCTGCGGGCGCGGGAAGGGGCCGGAGCCCGCGGGGCGACCCTGGTGGAGCGGATCGAGACCGGGATCCACTGGATTGCCTACTGGCGATCCCGCGGGGTGAACTGGGCGTTCATCGCCCAGCCGTATTTCCCCGGCCGGGAGTTCGCCTGGCAATCCCTGTGGAAGGACGGGAAGCTCATCGTCTCTCAGGGGCGCCAGCGGATCGAATACATTTATCCCCATCTGGCCCCCTCCGGCCGCACCGGGACCAGCGCCGTGACGGTGACGGTGCACGACGAACGAGTGAACGAAGTGGCCACCCGCTGCGTGCAGGCAGTAGATCCTCAGGCCACGGGGGTGTTCAGCGTGGATCTGATGGAGGATGCGAACGGCAACCTCTTCCCGACCGAGATCAACGCGGGGCGCTTCTTCACCACAACGTATTTCTACACGCGGGCGGGTTGCAACATGCCATATTACATGATCCGGCTGGCATTCGACGAGCCCCTCCCGGATCTCCCACCCTATAACGCCCTGCCCGCCGGCCTCTACTGGATCCGCCATATCGACTGCCCGGCGGTCCTGGTCCCCCACGGCGCGCTGCGCGCCCAGCGGGAGCCCGGCGTCGGCTGGTTCGACGGGGCGGAGACGCTTCGGGCGATCGAGGCGCTATGGCAACCCCCCGCCGGATCCCCGCGGGTCCCCACAGGATGAAGCCCGATCGTTCGGCGTTCACACCCGCAAGACGGAGGCGATAAATGGATCGCAAGTGGATCGAGGAGCGGATCCAGGCGCTCCACCTGGAGATCCGGCGCCTGATCGCGGAGGGGGAGGATGAGGAAGGGCTGCGTCTGCGATCCCTGCTGGCAGAGCTGGAACGCTGGGAGGCAGCGCGCTGGGAAGCGGGAGCCCGCATCGCCCCCAACGAGTGAGCGAGGTCGACCATGCCAGCGAATGTCCGATACACGGTGATCATTCCCTGTTACAACGAGGCGGAAGGCGTTCCCGCATTGCGGGCAGCGCTCCAGCCAGTGATTGATCAGCTGATGGCCGACGGCGGGGTGGAAGTGGTCTTCGTCGACGACGGCAGCACCGACGGCACCGGGGATCTCCTGCGGGAGGCATTCGCGGATGTGCCTTTCGTCCGCATCCTCACTCATCCCCGCAACCTCGGCCTGGGGGCCGCCCTGCGCACAGGGTTCCAGGCGGCCCGTGGGGAGATCGTGATCACCACTGACAGCGATGGGACCTACCCCTTTGAGGAGATCCTATCTATGCTCCGCTTTATGTCGGAGGACGTGGATCTGGTCACCGCCTCCCCCTATCACCCCGGCGGGGGCATCGAAGGGGTTCCCGCGTGGCGACGCCTCTTCAGCTTCGGGGCCTCGTCCCTCTACCGTTGGATCCTTAACTCCCCGGTCCGCACCTACACCGCCCTGTTCCGCGCTTACCGACGTCAGGTCCTGGAGGCGATCACGATCGAGTCCGACGGCTATGTCGCGGTGGCGGAGATCATGGCCAAGGCCATCCGCTTCGGATTCCGTGTAGCTGAATACCCGACGACGCTGAGGGTCCGCCGGTTCGGGCGCTCCAAGATGAAGATCCTGCGCACCATCCTGGCCCATCTGCACCTGATGGCCCGCTTGATCCGCCCCGATGGGCTTCCCCAACCGCATCCCTCCCGCTCTCCGGCGGGACAGGGCTGATCCCCAGACGCCGTGCGGCGCGCCGCGGGCCCGGGGACCCCATCTGGAGGACCGGCTTCCATGCGCGTGGCCATTGTGGGGGGTGGAATCGTAGGGGTAAGCCTGGCCTACTTCCTGAGCCGGGGTGGGCACACGGTGGTGCTCTATGAAGCCAGCGATCAAATCGGCGGCCTGGCGGGGACCATCCGCCTGGGCGAGGTGGAGGTGGATCGTTTCTATCACACGATCCTCTCCAGCGACACCCACATGCAAGCGCTGGCCAGGGAGCTCGGGATCGCCGACCGGCTCCGCTTCCGGCCGACCGCCTCCGCGTTCTTCCACGAAGGGCGCCTGTATCCCATGACCACGTTACGGGATTTCATGGCCTTCCCCCTCTTGGGGGCCATGGATCGCCTCCGGCTGGCCTTGACGATCCTCGCCGCCTATGGGCACCGCGACTGGCGCTGCCTGGAGGAGATCAGCGTGGAGGAATGGCTGGTCCGGTGGGGCGGCCGGCGGGCCTTCCAGCACCTATGGCGGCCGATGCTGCGGGCCAAGTTCGACGGCCGCTTCGAGGACCTCCCCGCCACGTATATCTGGGCGCGCCTGATCCGAACCCGCTCCACCCGTCGGGGGATTGCCCAGCAGGAGCGGGCGGGTTACCTCATCGGCGGGCACATGACGATGATCCGGGCCATGGCGCGCGCCGTCGAGGCCGCCGGCGGCGAGATCCGGCTCCGCACCCCTGTGCAGGAGATCGTCGTGGAAGGAGGCCGGGTGACGGGGGTGCGCGTGGATGGCGCCGTGGAGCTATGCGACGCGGCCGTGATCACCCTGAACCCCCCGCTGGTCCCGCGCCTGCTTCCCGGGATCGACGGGCCATGGGTGGATGACCTGCGGTCCTGGCGGTATCTGGGCATCGTGTGCGTCCTCCTGGCCCTGGATCGTCCGCTCACGGATTACTGGACCGTCTACATCGCCGATGATTCGGTGCCGTTCACTGGGATCATCGAGACCACCCACTACATTGACCCCGCCGATGTCGGGGGCTACCATCTGGTCTATTTGCCCAAATACGTCGCCTGGGACTCGCCGTGGCTTCGGCAGGGCGATTCGGAGATCCTGGAGGCATGGCTGGAGCACCTCCGGCGGATGTTCCCAGCGTTCCGGTCGGAATGGATCCGACACGCCCGGGTGCACCGCGAGCACTACGTGGAGCCGCTGTTCCATCGCGGGCAATGGCGGCGCATCCCACCCCTCGCCCCGCCGATCCCAGGCCTTTTCCTCGTCAACCTGACCCAGATCTACCCGGCCTTGACCAACGGGGAATCCCTCACCCGTCATGCCTGCCGGGCGGCGGAGGAGATCCAAAGGACGTTTGGTCGCCCCGCGCCGTCGAACTCCGAACGCTCCCCATCTATAAGGGATGAAGGCCGGAAGCAAACCATGGATCTGTGACGTGAGGATATGTTGGCATGCGAAACGACGCCCTACCTTCTGACCTGGTGCGCATTGGATCCAGCGCGGAGGCCGTGAGAGCGCCATGGCTTGGCCTGCGTGTGGGGCTGGTGGTCGGGGACGCCCTGGCGCTGCTCGTTGCCTTCTCCACCTCTTACCTGATCCGGTTCGAGTCCCGCCTGCCCATCTTCTACCAGCCAGAGAGCCCGCCGGTGCGCTACTATGGCCTGTTGATCGCTGCCCTCCTCCCGATCTGGCTCTCCCTCTTCGCCGCTCATCGGCTGTATGCGCCGGATCATCTTTTCCATGGGACCTCCGAGTATGTGCGGGTGATCCAGGCGGTCAGCATGGGGATGATGGCTGCTATCGTCGCCAGTTTTATGGAGCCCGCCTTGGTGATCGCCCGCGGCTGGCTGCTGCTCTCCTGGATCCTCTCCATTGGGATGGTGGGGCTCGCCCGCTTCCTGGCCCGCCGGGTGGTCTACGCCTTGCGGGCGCGGGGGAAACTGATGGTCCCTGCGCTGATCGTCGGGGCCGATGAGGAGGCCCGCATGGTGGCAGCGCAGATCCGCTCCTCTCCTATCTCCGGGATGGTCCTGGTGGGGATAGTGGATGCAGAGCTCCCCCGAGGACGGGAGGTGCTGCCCGGGCTCCCCGTGATCGGCACCCTGGCCGATCTCCCCCGCCTGATCGAGCAGTTCGGCATCCGAGAGGTCATCGTCTCGGCCAGCGCGCTGCCCCGCGAGTCCCTGGTGGAACTCTTCCGGGCGTTCGCCTTCCATCCGCATGTGAACCTCCGCCTCTCCTCCGGCCTCTACGAACTGCTGGCCACGGGGACCGAGATCCGCGAGGTGATGGGGGTTCCTCTCCTCTATTGGCGCCGGCTTCGGCTTTCGCCGCTGGAGCAGTTCCTCAAGGCGGTGCTGGATTACACCGTGGCGTCCATCGCGTTGCTCCTCCTCGCCCCATTGTTGCTGCTCATCGCCGTGGTGATCCGGCTCGATTCGCCCGGGCCGGTGCTGTATCGGCGGCGGGTGGTCGGGCTGGGGGGAAAGCTCTTCGACGCCTTCAAGTTCCGCACCATGGTGGTCAACGCCGAGGCCCTCCTGGAGCAGAACCCTGCCCTAAAGGAAGCGTTCCGGCAGAACTACAAACTGCGGGAGGATCCGAGGGTGACACGGGTGGGGCGGCTCCTACGCCGCTGGAGCCTGGATGAGCTTCCCCAGCTCTTCAACGTGCTCCGCGGGGAGATGAGCCTGGTGGGGCCGCGGATGCTGACGCCGGAGGAGATCTCCCGCTACGGGCGCTGGGCACTGAACTTGCTCACCGTCAAGCCCGGCATCACCGGGCTGTGGCAGGTCTCCGGCCGCGCGGACCTCCCCTACAGCGAGCGGGTGCGCCTGGACCTCTTCTACATCCGCAACTACAGCCTGTGGCTCGATCTGGCCATCCTGGCCCAGACGATCCCGGCGGTCCTCCGGAAGCGGGGCGCATATTAATTAAATAGGGGCTATGTCCCGCTCCGGCCCCCGATCGGGCGCCTGAATCGCGGCTCCCCCGACATCCCCGGCATGCCCCAAACAGGGTTCCAGGGGTTCGACAGAACGGTTCACCCTGTTTTAGAATGAGAAAAGATCCCGTGATGGAGAACGCTTGGGATGAGGATCCGCTGCCGGAAGTGCGGCCGTGAAGCAGCTATCTACATGCGCCAGCATCGGCTGGCCCTGTGCGAGGAGCATTACCTGGAGTGGTTCGTGGAACAGACCGAGCGGACCATCCGGATGTTCCGCATGTTCGACCGCTCGGAGCGGGTGCTGGTGGCC
>JBEPYX010000098.1:0-6342 GCA_041641155.1 Thermoflexus sp. | reverse complement strand
TCTCTATCTCCTCCGCACCCTCGGAGGTCTTCAGGGGCTCGCCCGGCTCCGCCGGCGCATCCAATGCCTCGCCCTCCCCCAGGATCCGCGGAGAGCGGTCGGGGAGCTCCGGGGAAGCGGCCGGCTCTGGCCGGGCGAGCGCGGAGGGATAGATCCGAAGGGCGAGCCAGGTTCCGGCCGCGCCCGCCATCGTGGAGAGGCCTCTTCGGAGGCGGCGGAGCGCCCGGATCACCCCCTCGATCGGGCGCTCCGGGGAAAGACGGAACGTAAGCATCAGCCCGGCCCCGATCATCCCGAGCAGGGCCAGCAGTGCCCCCGCCGCGCCGAGGTTGTCCGCCAGCCCCCGGGCCAGCCACGCCCCTACCGCGCCGCCCCACCCCCCCAACCCCTCCAGCACGATGAGCAGGGATCCGTAAAGCAGCAAGAGCCCCAAGAGGGCGGACGGACGGGGGCGGGGGGCCTGCTCGAAGCGGCGGATCAGCAACCAGGCCCCGCCCCCGATCATCCCCAGGGGAAGGGCGAAGACGCCGCCGCCCAGCCCACGAGTCAGCGTCTGGAGGATGGAACTCACTCCCCCGACCTGCCCCGGTGCCACCAGGCCGAGCGCCAAGAAGATCCCGCCCAGAAACAGCACCAGGCCCAGCAGATCTAGCTGCTGGTCGAGGGACCACGCCGGGAGTCCGCGGGGACGACCTTTCGCCGGAGCCATCCGATGGGCGCCCGATGCGCGCTCGCGCGCTCCCCCTTTCGCTCGCCGGCGCTCTAACGCGGAACGCTTCTGCTGGCGGCCCAACGCAACGCTCCTCGCATCCGGACGAATGGATCACGGGGAAAGGAACCCGCTCCTTGACTTTGAAGGGGGAGAAGCAGGCATGGGAATGGGAATAGGACAGGAAGGGCGACCGGGGACCACTTCCCCGCGTCCCCTCACTGCCAAACCCCGGGGATCGGGGTCCCGCACCGGTGACATGCCCCCCGCCCGCTGAGGTGGTCCACCAGGACCTGAAAGCCGTGGCGGGCGATCAGCAACGCGTCGCAGTTCGGGCAGTAAGTGTTCTCGAAGGGCCCCACGCGGCCCGGAAGGTTACCGGCGTAAACGTAGCGCAGGCCCGCCGCCTTCCCGATCTCGGCTGCCCGGATCAGGGTCTTCGCCGGCGTCCAGCCCCGGTCCGTCATCTTGTAATCCGGATGGAAAGCCGTCACATGCCAAGGGATGTCCGGGGAGATCGAGGCCAGGAACTGCGCCGCGTCCCGCAGCTCCTCCTCGGAATCGTTGAAACCAGGGACCACCAGGGTGACCACCTCCAGCCACAGGCCGCTCTCGTAGACCAGGCGGATGCCCTCCAGCACGTTCTTCAAGGGCATCCCCAGGGCGCGGTAGTTCTTGTCGCGCATGCTCTTGAGGTCGATCTTGTAGCCGATCAGATAGGGCCGCAGATACTCCAGGACCTCGCGGGTGAGGTTGCCATTGGAGATGTAAACGCACCGCAACCCGTTGGCGATGGCCTCCCGGAAGATCGCCACCGCCCACTCGGAGGTGATCAGCGGCTCGTTGTAGGAGCTACCCACCAGCTGGGCGCCGTATCGCTTCGCCAGGGCCACGATCTGTTGGGGGGTGATCTCCTCCGGCATGACCCCGGCGGCCGGATCCCGCAAAGCCTGCGATGTGATCCAGTTTTGACAGTAACTGCAGTGGAGGTCGCAGCCCAGCATGCCGAAAGTGAGGGTGTAAGAGCCGGGCAGGATGTGGAAAAAGGGCTTCTTCTCGGTGGGGTCCACCTGGAGCGCCGCCACGTACCCCCATGGGACATAGAGAACCCCGTCGCGGTTGAAGCGTACCTGGCAGATTCCCCGACGGCCGGGGCGGATGAGGCACCGATGCCCGCAGGCGTAACAGCGCACCGAGCCGTCAGGGAGCCGCTCGTAAAGCTCGCCCGGCCGGGTCAATGCATCCAGCACATCCGCCAGCGTCCGAACCTCCGCCATCGCCGGTCCCCTTTCCCCAGCCCTTCCCGGGGCTGCATCCCTTCAAAGAAATTTTAACCCGTTTGCGGCAGGGCGAATATGATCCCGTTCGGCCGGTGGTTCTCCCCCGGCGTTGTCAGCGTCCCCCTTCGAGGATGGCCCGGCATTACGGCCGGAACCCGCGCAGGCGCAGGGAATTCGTCACCACGAAGACGGAGGAGAACGCCATCGCCCCTGCGGCCATCATCGGATGCAGCCACCCCATCGCCGCCACGGGGATCAGGATCACATTGTAGAAGAACGCCCAGAACAGGTTCCAGCGGATCGTCCGCATCGTCCCCCGGGAGAGGCGGACCGCCTGGGGCAGCAGGCGCAGGTCCCCCCGCATCAGGACGACGTCGGCCGTCTCCATGGCCACCGCCGTCCCGCCCCCCATCGCGATCCCCACATCGGCCTGGGCGAGGGCTGGGGCGTCGTTCACCCCGTCCCCGACCATCGCCACCCGGTGGCCCTCCGCCTGCAGCTGGCGGACGATCTCCGCCTTGTCGGCGGGCAGGACCTCGGCGAAGACCCGGTCGATGCCGACCTGACGGGCGATCGCCTCAGCGGTGCGCCGGTTGTCCCCCGTGATCATCACGGCCCGCACGCCCAGCCGGTGCAGCGCCGCGATCGCCTCGGCCGCCTCCGGCTTCGGAGCGTCCACCACGGCGATGAGTCCGACCGCCTCCCCATCCCGGGCCACCACCATGATCGTCCGGCCCTGCTCCGCCAGGGCACGGGCCTCTTCCTCCAGCTCCCTCAGCGCCACGCCCTCCGCCTGGAGCCACGAGGCCTTGCCCACCCGCACCACGTCCCCGTTGAGATGGGCGATCACCCCCCGGCCGGGCAGGGCGGAGAAGCCAGCGGGCCGCTCCAGTGGGAGCCCCTGCGCCCGGGCGGCTTCCACCACCGCTTGCGCCAGGGGGTGCTCGCTCCCCTGCTCCACGCTGGCCGCCAGCGCCAGCACCTCCTCAGGCGCCCAACCGGCGCGGGGGACGACCTCCGACACCACCGGCCGGCCCTGGGTGAGGGTGCCCGTCTTGTCCAGGGCGATCCAAGTAACCCTCCCCAGCTGCTCTAGGGCGGGGGCGCTGCGGAAGAGGATTCCCATCGTCGCCCCGCGGCCGGTCCCGACCATAATGGCCGTGGGCGTGGCCAGCCCCATGGCGCACGGGCAGGCGACCACCAGGACGGCGATGGCGTTGACCATGGCACGGGTGAATCCGGTCCCCCCGATGGTGAGCCACCCCAGGAAGGTCAGGGCGGCGATAGCGATCACGATGGGGACGAACACCGCGGAGACCTGATCGGCCAGCCGCTGGATGGGCGCCTTGCTCCCCTGGGCCTCGCGGACTAACCGGATGATGCCCGCCAGCACGGTATCCCGCCCGACATGGGTGGCCTCGATCCGCAAGAGGCCGTGCTGGTTCACCGTCCCCCCCAGCACGCGATCGCCGGGCCCCTTCTCCACCGGAATGGATTCCCCGGTCATCATGGATTCGTCCACCGCCGAGCGGCCCTCGAGAACAATCCCGTCGGCCGGGATTCGCTCCCCGGGGCGGACAATGAGGATATCGCCCACCCGGACCTCGGCGGCGGGGATCTCCACCTCCTGGCCGTCCCGGAGCACGCGGGCCCGTTCCGGCTGCAGCGCCATAAGGGCGCGGATGGCCTCGCCCGCGCGCCCCTTCGCCCGCGCCTCCAAGTATTTCCCGAGGACGATCAGGGTGATGATGACCGCGGCGGTCTCAAAGTAGGTGTAAGCGCCGAGGGCCGTGCTCCCGAGCGCCCGCGCCAGCGTCACCGCTAGGCTGTAGAAATAGGCGGCCGAGGTGCCTAAGGCCACCAGCACGTCCATGTTGGCCGTCCCCAGCCGCAGCGCTCGATACGCCCCGCGGTAGAAATCCCTACCGACCCCGAACTGCACCGGCGTGCTGAGGAGCAACAGCAGACCGTCCAGGAGGAGCGGGCGGGCCATCCCGGGCATCACGTTATGGAGCAGATCGAACTGCATGCTCAGCCAGAAGGTCGGCAGGGTGAAGACCAGCCCCACCAGCAGCCGCCGGCGCTGGCGGGCCAACTCCGCCTCACGCGCGGCTTGCTCCGCGTCCGCCCCGGGCTCGTCGAGCTCCCTGGCGGCCTCCACCACCTCGTAGCCGGCCTCCCGGATCGCCTGGATCAGGTCGCGGATCGAGGCCACGCCGACCACGTAGGTGACCCGGGCGCGCTCCGCCGCCAGGTTGACCGTAGCCTCTAGCACACCGGGGAGGCGGGCCAGCGCCCGTTCGATGGTCCGGGCGCAGTTGGCGCATGTCATCCCCAGGATCGGTAGCTCCACCGTGGCGGTGGCCACCTCATAGCCGGCCGCCCGGACCTGCTCGACGGCCTGGCGGATATCCGCCGCGGAGGGATCCAGCAGGATCACCGCCTGCTCGGCGGCGAAGTTCACCGAGGCCTCCCGCACCCCGGGCGCGCGCTTTAACGCCCGCTCCACCGTGCGGGCGCAGTTGGCGCACGTCATGCCGATGATGGGGAGCACGATCTCACGTGGCTCGCTCATCGGGAATCCATCTCCTTCCCCCGCAGGGCATCGTGCCCGAAGCGTCGGTTCCTGCCGGCTCTATCGCTCGCACCCGATCCCGTCTCGATCCCCGTCGAACCGGTGGGGATCCCCATACCGGTGGTCCACCGGGAAGTTCCGGTAGGGGATGTCCCCGCAGTCCAAGTCCGGTGGCGGGGGCGGGATGCACACTGTGGGATACGCCGGATGGCAGTTCCTCCCTGCTGTCGGCGTGGGTGCCGGCGTGGGAGTCAGCGCGGGTGCCCGTGTGGGCATCAGGGTACGCGTCGGGGTGCGGGTCGGGATCGGCGCAGCCCGGCCCCACAGCCCGCGCCCCGCCGCCCGCGCCTCCCGCTCCGCCTTTATGAAGGCCGCCGCGCAGGAGACATCCGGTGGGGCGGTGTGGACCTGGGCGTAGCCTTCCCGCACCAAGGCCAAGTTCACGAAGACCTTCCCCGCGATCACATAGCGCAGGAGCCGCCCGTAGCGGTCAGTCTCCGAGACGTCCCGCACCAGGAGGAGCGGCTTCCCCTCCACCAGCCGACGGTTGGCCTCGGTCGCCTCGGCGTAGAAGGGCTGTTCCCGCTCCGGGGCGTTGATCCCAATGTAACGGACGCGGCGGATCAGCCCCCCGAGCTCCACGTCGATGGTGTCGCCGTCGATCACCCGGACCAGACGGGCGGACTCGACGGGACGCCCGGATGGAAGGCATTCGGCCCCGGGGATGGCCCGCAGGGTCTCCAGTGGGTTCGGCGTCTTCGTCGCCGTGGGAGAGGCCGTAGGCGTCGGAGACGGGGAGACCGTGGGCGTCGGGGATGGCACCTCCGTTGGCGACGGGCGGGGCGTCCCAGGGGCGCTCGGCGCAACGATCCGCGTCTCCGTCGGAGGCACCGGCGAGGGGGTCGGGACGCCGGCGATCCCTCCGCCTGCACACCCGACCAACAACAACCCCCACCCCACCGCCATCACCCCGGAAACCCATCGCTTCATCCTAAGCCTCCTTTGTCAGACGGTGGGCGTCGCGCCCGCCACCGATCCTCACGCCGAGGCGGGGGGATACCCGATCTCGTGGAGCACCGCCACGATCTGCTCCCAGGTGGCCGGGGGCTCGAAGGTCACCCTTACCTGCTTCGTGGCCACATCCCCTTGGACCTCCTTCACCCCCGCCAGGGCCTTCAGCTCGCGCGTGATGGTGTGGACACAATGATGGCACGAGATGTTCGGAGCGATGAACGTCCGCGTCTCCATCCTCTCCCTCCCGGATCCGGTTTGAATCGGGCGGAGGCGGCACGCCCCAGCGGGACGCTCCCACCGCGGGGCTAAATCCTCTGTGCCGCCTCGAAGACCTCAACGATCTCCTCGAGGACCCGCTCCCGCTCGCCGGGGTCGTCCCCCCGGATGGCGGTGGTGACACAGGTGCGCAGGTGCTGGGCCAGCACCATATCGTTCACCTTGGCCAGGGCTCGCTGCACCGCCTGCACCTGTCGGATGATGTCGATGCAATAGGCGTCCTCCTCCACCATGCGGGCGATCCCCTCCACATGCCCGGCGATGCTGCGCAGCCGCCGCAGGACCTCCGCCTTCGTCCGCGCCTCCATGTCTCCCCTCGCGTCAATCCCCTCCCCCGGGGGGAGGGGTCATGGACTATCCTACGCCAAGGGGGGAAACCTGTCAAATCCCGCCAACACGGGGGCTCGCGCTATCTCCGAGCCGGGCGCGGTGAGCGGTATTTAAGGTAAGGTAAGGAAGGAAGGGAGGTAAAGGTGGTGGTAGAATCA
>JBEPYX010000097.1:0-6374 GCA_041641155.1 Thermoflexus sp. | reverse complement strand
GTCTCCGAATCTATCGAATCCAGGTCTCCGATCACCCGATGGGGCATCACCCCGAGGGCCCGAAGATGTGCAGCGCCGCCGTCTGCCGCCAGGATCCATCGCGCCCGGGAAGCCGCCTGGCGCAACGCCTCTCGATCGACTTCGCCCCCCGCCACAATCAGGACGATCTCCGGCTCGCCCATCGGATTCTCCTTGAGGATTATGCGGGTGCCTTCACCGCCTTCTTCCCCGACTCCACCAGCCCCCGCCCAGAGGAGCGCTGCATTTCACAGGAGGGGGGGCGCCGGGGCCTTCCCAAAGCCCCACTGGAGAACGAACATCCGGCCGGCTTTCCCGCATCCATCTGGGGGTCCTCAAACGGCGGAAGAAAAGGGGATATCCAGAATGGAAGCCGCCGGGGCCGCGACATGCGAGGGCTGTCCATGTCCCCTTCCCTCCGCCGGTATGACCCGGATCAGGTTCAAAGGGTCGGCGCCAGGCGTGGAAGAGGAGCACACCGTGGGAACGGTCAGCCTGCCTCTTCCAGAAGGCGCCCTCTCAGCCTGCTTGCCCGCAGACTCCCCCGGGAAACCATCCATTCTACAGTTTATATTCGGCCGGAGAGAGCGTCAAAATCCCGGATGGAGGCCTTCCCAGGTATATCGTGGATGCGCTTCGCCTGGTATCCTGCGGCGGCGGGTTCCTGTCACGGAGACAGCCCGATTGCATCTAAGAAATTAGGGCGAGGCCGGCTGCCCTCGGCAGCTCCCACCCCCCGAGAATCCGCGGGTGGATCCGGCGCGAGGGCGACCGGGGTAAGACTTCAGGCAGAGAACCGTGAAGAAGATCCCAGCATCCGTCCGGAGGGGAACCGATGGCCGGAACCACGCGATGGCCCCGGGTGATCATCTTCACCACGCCCAACTGCCCATGGTGCCGCGCGGCTAAGGAATACCTTCGGCAGCGAGGCGTCCCCTTTAAAGAAGTCGACGTCAGCCGAGACGCTGCGGCAATGCGGGACCTAATGCGCCGCACCGGGCAGATGGGCGTGCCGGTGCTCGACATCGGTGGTAAAATTGTGATCGGTTTCAACCGGCCCCAGATCGATGCCTTGCTGGGGCTGAAGAGGAAGTAACCGGTTTTGTAGGATATGGTATCGCCTCTGGCGATGGCGCAGCCCAAAAGTGAGGAGGAGAACCCATGGCGGACGAGCGTTTCCCATGGCAGCCGTTGGGCAGCCGCGTGGTCATCCGCCCGGTAGAGCAGGAGAGCCGGACCCCCAGCGGCCTGATCATCCCCGAAACGGCCAAGGAGAAGCCTCAGATCGGGGTCGTGGTCGCCGTCGGCGACGACGAATCCATTAAGGTTCGCGTCGGCGATCGGGTGCTGTTCCCCAAGTATTCGGGGAACGAGGTGAAGGTGAACGGCGTGGAGTATCTCATCATCGATGCCAATGATCTCCTCGCCTACGACACCGAAACCCGCGCTTCCCTGCCGGAGGAGAAGCCGGCGAAGAAGGCACGGCGCAAGGGATAAGGGATCCCCTCTTTCATCCGAATAGCATGGCGATCGCGATCGGGCGGTGTATCCTCATGCCGCCCGATCGCGATCATGGGCCGGATTCCCACTATTCCCCCGTTTGCATCCCAAGGCATCCTCTGCCTCCCCCACATCCTCTCCCTGTAGCCTGGAGGACCGCCGAAAGAAAGTCCGCCTTCACCCTCTAATCGCCAGCACCTCGCGCCACAAAGAGCTCTGGGGTCTTCCGCAAACGTCCTCCCTCCCACCTCCAGATTCCGGTCTTTCCTTCCCACTGAAAAGCCGGACGGGCATGCATCTGCATCACGACCCAGATTAGATCATATCCCAGCGGCGCGTAAGGACCTGGAGGTGTCCCCAGGGAGAGCTCACGATAGGTGTCGACCCACTCCGGATCCTCCACCGGCCGGGTCTCCGCCACCACGCGGATCTCGAGATCCGCCGGCAGCACCGCCCGCAGATCCGGATGCAGCAAACCGGGTCCTCCCAGCAACAGACCCCGCCAGCCCTCCTGTCGCCAGCGCCGCGCGGCTTCCCCGGCGTGGACCGCCCGGCCATCCCACAGGACCGGCTCCTCTCCCTGGGGGGAAGCCTCCAGCCATCCGGCCTCCCGCACGATCCAGCCGCGTGCCCCGAGGAGCGCCGCCAGCTCCGGACCGAACCATCGCTCCTCCCCATCCCGGACGATCCAGAGCCTCCGCCCTTCCCTCGGCGGAAGGGACAGAAGCAGCGCCTCCACCATCGTCCGCTGATCTGGGGCGGTCGGCCACGCCCCTGCAGGGGTCCGATCGGCTGGGAGAAGCGGCGCGATCCAGGGGATCCTCGCCGCCCGGTAGATCGGGGCAGCCGCCTGGGTGGTCTCGGGGCGGAAGTGGCCGATGATCCCGATCAGGCGAGGATACGTGAGGATCTGGCGGGCCCGCTCCTGCGCCAGCGTCGGATCCCCCCCATCGTCGAGGGCCACCAGCATGACCTTTGGGCCGGCCGGATGGGCGGCGTTCCAGGCGCGGACGGCCAGGCGGGCCCCGAAGATCACATCATAGCCGATGGGGCGATCCCGCCCTTCGAAGGGGGCAATCAGGCCGATATACACGAGGTCTACCGACTGACAGGCGGTCAGCCCAAGCGACGCCGCCAGCAGAGCCCCGAATAGAACCCCTCGGGTCCGCTTCATCATCAACCATCCGATCCCAAGGATTCCACCGATCCAGCGGGGCGCTCCCCGCTCGCGCCCGCCTCCCCGTCCGGTTGACCCTCTTCCCATTCGCTATCGCTGAAGTTATAATAGGCTAAGCTCAATGCTGGCGCAGCAAAGCGGCTGGCGGTCTTGTGTCCCCACATGGGCTGAACGCATCGCAGGGGCAGCGAACCAGCGAGAGGCGTCAAGCGGGAGACGACATGGGGGCGGAACTCTGGAGCTGACCTCCATGGAGCGGGTGTGAAACTATGCCTGGGATCAACCCACTCGACCAGGAGTCCTCTGGAGAGTATCCCGCATCGGAGGCGGGGTGGTGGCACACCGCCCCCCTGGCGGAGGAGGAGCAGGAGCCGGAGGCGCTGCCCTCGCCGATCCCCGCTACCCTCCTCCGCCTCCGCATCGCCCAGAGCGGCCGCGTCGTGGAGGTCCGACCCGACCAGGTCTGCGAGATCGGGCGGCCGGATCCGAGCCTCGGCCTGACGCCGGATCTCGACCTCTCCCAGGAAGGCGCAGAGGCGATCTGGGTCTCCCGCCGCCACGCCCGTATCTTCTATCACGACGGCCACTTCTACATCGAGGACCTGGGCAGCACCAACGGAACCTATCTCAACAACAAGCGGCTGGTCTCCGGCCTCCCCTACGCCCTCCAGGATGGCGATGAGCTTCGCTTCGGACGGATCATCGCCCACGTGCATATCGAGTAGGCCCGGCGCGAACCCGGCCCCTACCCCCACGGCGGCCCCCGGCGGACGATGGCGTCGGCCATGCGAGCGACGCGGACCATGGCCTCGACGTCGTGGACTCGCACGATGTCAGCCCCGCGCGCGATGCTGATCGCCACCACCGCCGCCGTCCCCTCCAAGCGTTCCTCCGGGGGTAGGTTCAAGGTATATCCAATGAAGGATTTGCGCGACGGACCGACCAAGATCGGGAAGCCCAGCCCGCGCAGCTCCCCCAACCGATCCACCAGCTCCAGGTTCTGGGCCACCGTTTTGCCGAACCCCAACCCCGGATCCAGGATAATCCGATATGGGGGGATCCCGGCCGCGCGGGCGGCCTCCACTCGCTCCATCAGATGGGCGCGGACGGACACCACGATATCCTCCACGGCCTCCCCTTCATAACGGGCGCCCAATTGGGGGTCCCGGACCACCGCCGCGCGCCGGCTCCGGTTGTCCATCAGGATGATAGGGACCCCCAGCTCGGCTGCCACCTCGGCCATCTCTGGATCCGCCTCCATCGCCCACACGTCGTTGATAAGGTCCGCCCCCGCCGCCACCGCCGCACGGGCCACCACGGCCTTGTAGGTGTCCACCGAGATGGGGCCCAACCCCTCAGCGGCGAGCCGCTCGATGACCGGCAGGATGCGCCGCATCTCCTCCGCCGCCGGCACCGGCTCCGAGCCCGGCCGGGTGCTTTCCCCCCCGACATCCAGCAGGTGCGCCCCAGCGGCCTTGAACCGACGGGCCTGCTCCAGGGCGACCTCCACCCAATCCGGGCCCCGGAGCAGACCATCCCCCGAGAAGGAGTCCGGTGTGATGTTGAGGATCCCCATCACCAGGGTCTCCCGACCCCAATAGAGGAACTGCCGGCCCACCCGCATCGGCGCCCGAGCCCAGCGGCGGATCCCCGCGGCGGGCTGCTCCGCCGCCAGCGCCGCCGCCGTCCGCCCCAGGCGGGGATGCGTCCACCCCGGCGCGATCTCCGCCAGGGGGATCAGGACAAACGCCCGCTCCGCCATCCGGGGGTGGGGGAGGGTCAGTGCCTCTTCCTCCAAACACAGGTCATCGTAGAACAAAAGGTCCAAGTCGATGGGGCGGGGCCCCCAGCGGGGGCCGGGGACGCGCCCCATTGCTGCCTCGATGCCCTTGCACACGGCCAGGAGCTGGTGCGGGGAACAGTCGGTGGTGCCGATACAAACCGCGTTCAGGAAGAGGGGTTGATCCACATAGCCCACAGGCTCCGTCTCGTAAAACGAGGAGACGGCCTCGATCTCAACCCACTCCAGGAGGCGCTCCAGTGCCTCTCGAAGGGCCTTATCCCGATCCCCCAGGTTGCTCCCCAGAGCGATGCCCACCCGATGCTTCCGACGCTGCAGCGGCGGCATGGATCTCCTCCCGGTAGATAGCGCTCTGGCCGAACGATTCCTCCACCTCCACCTCCAGGGCGTGCAGGCGGAGGCCGGCGGGAAGGCGTGCCCGCAGCTGCCCCGCCAGGTGCCGGGCGAGCCACTCCGCGGACGTGTTGGGGATCGGCAGGATTCGCACGTCCTCGATGGGGAAGACGTAGCGCTTGTGGTCCACCGCCGCCTCCACCGATTCCTCCCCCAGCGCGAGGCGGAGCCGGGGATGCGCGGCCGGTAGCAACACCCGATGATCCAGCTCATCCACCAACGCCTTCACCAGGCGCTTCAACGCCACGAAGTCCATCACCACGTCATCCTGCAGCGCCCCCTCCAGGGTCACCGCCACGCGGTAGTTGTGGCCGTGGAGCGGCTCGCTCCCGTTGGGGAAGATCATAAAGTGCGCCGCGCAGAAGGTCAGGTGGTCCTGGGACACGTGCACGCGATCCATCCGGATGCCTCCACTCGTGGGATTCCCCTCCTGCGGTCGGATGGGGGCGGCTCACCGCCCATCGGACCCCTCGATCACCTCCGCGGTGCGCTGCGCACAGGCGGCCCAAGTGAAAGCAGCGGCGCGCCGGAGCCCGCGCTCCCGCAAGGTCCGCCCCAGGGCGGAATCCACCAGCACAGCGATCAACGCCCCGGCCATCGCCCGTGCATCCTCCGGAGGGATCAGATACGCCGCATCCCCCACCAGCTCCGCCAGCGCCGGGATCTCCGAGGCGACCACCGGGACCCCGCACGCCATCGCCTCCAGCACCGGGAGGCCGAACCCCTCATACCGGGAGGGATAGAGGAATGCGGAGGCTCCTCGGTAGAGCGCCGGCTTGTCCTCCTCCGCGACCGGCCCGATGGTCCGCACCACCTCCTCGATCCCCCATGCCCGGGCCAGCGGGCGCGGATCCACCAACCGGCGGCTCGAGCCCTCCGGCAGGCGTCCGGCGATGACCAGTGGGAAATTGTCGCCGATGGCCTCCTGCGCCCAGGTGTAAACGGCCAGGAGGGTCTCGATGTTCTTTCGCCGATCGAAGCCGCCGAGATAGAGCACGTAGGCCGGTGGCAGATCGTAGCGGGCGCGCGCCTGCGCATCGGCGATCGGATCGGGGCGCGGGGTGAAGCGCTCGGAGACCCCCAGGGGCACCGCGGTGACCCGCTCCGGGGGCAGCCCCAACCGCTCCAGGATGTCCCGCCGCGAGGCCTCGGAGTCCGTCAGGACGTGGGCGGCTCCCGATGTGGCCGCCTGCACCAGCGCCGTGTAGAGGCGCGGGCCCACGCCGGCTCGATATTCCGGGAAGAGCAATGGAATGAGGTCGTGCACGGTCACGACCACCGGCGCCGGCGACCGCAACGGGGGCGCCCAGTATGGCACGAACAGCCGATCCGCCCGCCACCGAGCCGCTGCCTGGGGCAGGGCAACTTGTTCGAACCAGAGCTTCTGAAAAGGCGGCGGGAGCCGCGGCAACGGAACCCGTACCGGCTCCACTCCCTCCGGCAGCGGGTTGAACCAGGTTTCAGGGACGGCCACGCCGATCGCCC
>JBEPYX010000096.1:0-6499 GCA_041641155.1 Thermoflexus sp. | reverse complement strand
GACCAGCCGCGTATCTCCTCTGGACGAAGGGCCACAGTTCCCTCCCTGCCAAAGGCATAAATGGAGATCGTTCCCCTTCCCCGAAGCCCCCCAGGCCGCCGGGGAAGGGGCGCACCCCCGCGCCCGACCCAGACGCCTCAGACCGATCCGACCTGCTGCTCCTCGGCGGCGACGATCTGGGTTCGGATCGGCAGCTTGTAGGACGCCTGCCGCAGCGCCTCGTAAGCGACGTCCGCGCTCACCCCGCTGATCTCAAAAATGATGCGGCCGGGGCGCACCACGGCCACCCAGTGATCCACGTTCCCCTTCCCCTTGCCCATCCGGGTCTCCGCTGGCTTGCGAGTCACCGGCTTATCGGGGAAGACCCGGATCCAGTATTTGCCGCGCTGGCGCAGGAACCGGACGATGGCGCGGCGGGCCGCCTCGATCTGGCGGGCGGTCAGCCAGCACGGTTCCAGGGCCTGGAGGCCATACTCCCCGAAGGCCAGCTCCACCCCCCGCGTCTCTTTGCCCTTCATCCGCCCCCGCATCTGCTTGCGGTATTTGACCCGCTTGGGCATCAACATCGCTCACCCTCCGCGTTGCGCCGAGGTCACCCGGGCGACCATCTCCGCCGTCTGCTGGACGTACTCCCCGGGCTCGGTATCGCCCCGGTAGATCCAGACCTTGACGCCGATCTTGCCCCACTTGGTGATGGCCTCCGCCAGGGCATAGTCGATGTCGGCCCGCAACGTGTGGCGGGGGACCCGGCCCTCCATCAGGGTCTCAGTGCGGGCCATCTCAGCCCCACCCAGGCGGCCGGAGACGGTGATCCGGATCCCCTTGGCGCCGGCGCGCATGGCCTGCTGGATCGCCCGCTTCATCGCCCGGGCGTGGCTGACCCGCTTCTCGATCTGCTGGGCGATGCTCTCAGCCACGATGGCCGCCTCCAATTCGGGCTTGGGGACCTCCACGATCTCCACCCGAGCCTTCTTGCCCGTCATCTCTTCGATCGCCTGGCGCAGCTGCTTGATCCCCAGGCCCCGCCGGCCGATGACGATACCCGGACGGGCGGCGTGGATGTAAAGGTTGATCTGCTTGGGGAACCGCTCGATCTCGATCCGCGCGATCCCCGCCTCCTTCAGCTGCTCCTTCACGAACTGTCGGATCTTGAGATCCTCGTGGAGCAGCTCCACATATTCCCGGCCCTCAGCATACCAGCGGGCCAGCCAGTTTTTGGTGATCCCCAAGCGGAACCCGATGGGATGGACTTTGCGGCCCAAGACGACCTCCTCCCGCGCGATGGATCCACCTCCACCTATGGGGACGGCCGCGCAGGCCCTTCCCCGCGAGGCCGGCCTAACCGACGCGCTCCTCCAGGACCACCGTGAGATGGGTGGTCCGCTTCAGGATGGGGCGGATTCGGCCCCGGGCGGCAAAGCGGACCCGTTTATATCGGGGCCCATCGTCGGCCCGGATATCCGCCACGTAGAGATCCGCCGGCGAGAGGCCGTAGTTGTTCTCTGCGTTGGCCATCGCCGAGCGGATCAGCTTCTCGACATAACGCGCCGCCTTCTTGGGGGTGAAGCGCAGGACGCTCAGCGCATCCTCCGCCCGCATCCCTTTGACCAGGTTGCAGACCAGGCGCGCCTTATACGGCGAGATCCGGATGTAACGGGCCACCGCCCGAACCCGATTCGCCATCGCACTCCCCCGTCGTCCGTTTTCATCGAATCCTGTTCCAGACCAGACAACCACCGCCGGGCCCCACCCCCGCCCCACAGCCCGGTAGGGGGCCCGAGGAAGCCCGACCGCGGGCCGGTTCGCGCGGGCTCACCGCACGCCCGTCTTCTTCTCCTTCACCGTGTGCCCCCGATAGGTCCGCGTCGGGGCGAACTCGCCCAGACGGTGGCCAACCATCTGTTCAGTGATGTAAATAGGCACGTGGCGCCGCCCATCGTGGACGGCGATGGTATGCCCCACCATCTGAGGGAAGATCACCGAAGCGCGGGACCAAGTGCGGATGACCCGCTTCTCGCCCCGGCGGTTCAGCTCCTCGATCTTTTTCAAGAGCTTCGGATCGCAATAGGGACCTTTCTTCAGCGAACGGCTCATCCTCAATGACCTCCCCCGACGGCATCCGAGGCCATGCCTTTACGTCTTCTTCTGGCGCCGCTGGATGATGTATTTGTCCGTCGCCTTGTTGCGCCGGGTCTTCTTCCCCAGGGCGTGCTTGCCCCACGGCGTCTTGGGATACGGCAGCCCGATGGGGGCCCGACCCTCGCCGCCCCCATGGGGATGATCCCGCGGCGACATCGCGGAGCCGCGGACGGTGGGGCGGATCCCCAGCCAGCGCTTGCGGCCGGCCTTCCCCAGCCGAATGTTGGCGTGCTCCAAGTTCCCCACCTGGCCGATGGTCGCATAGCACTCCAGGCGGACCTTCCGAATCTCCCCTGAGGGCAAGCGGAGGATGGCGTAGCCCTCCTCCTTCCCCAGCAGCTGGGCCACCGCGCCCGCGGCCCGGGCGATCTGGCCGCCGTGTCCGGGATACAGCTCCACGTTATGCACCAGCGTCCCCACCGGGATGTTGGCCAGCGGCATAGCGTTCCCGACCTTGACCTCCGCCTGAGGCCCGCTCATCACAATATCCCCTACCTGCAGGCCCAGGGGCGCTAGGATATAGCGCTTCTCCCCATCAGCATACTGCAGCAGGGCAATGCGGGCCGTGCGATTGGGATCGTATTCGATGCTGATCACCTTCGCCGGGACGCCCTCTTTGTCCCGGCGCTTGAAATCGATGAGGCGGTAAAGCCGCTTGTGGCCGCCGCCCCGGTGGCGGACAGTGATGCGCCCCTGGAAGTTCCGCCCCGCGTGCTTCTTCAAGGGAACGACCAGGGACTTCTCCGGCTCGTCCTTGGTGATCTCCTCAAAGGTGTAGCCGGTCGCGTTGCGGCGGCCGGGCGTGGTTGGCTTGTAGACCTTGATCCCCATCGCACTCCTCCACTTCCGCTGAAATCCCCCTCTCGGTCGATCCCCTTGGCCTCGCGCCGCCCTGCGGGATCAGGGCCCGATCAGACCTCGAAGAGATCGATGCGCTGGCCTGGGGCGACCTGAACGATCGCCTTCTTCCAGCCCGGGCGGCGCACCACCTGCTTGGGCTTGCTGCTCAAGATCCGCGCCCGCCAATCCCGGCGCCGCTTGGCCGGGACGTTGATGATCCGCACGTCCAGGACGCGCACGTTGAAGATCTTCTCCACCGCCTCGCGGACCTGCTGGCGGTTCGCCCGCGGATCGACCTCAAACACATATTGATTCATTTCCTTCAGCCGGGTGGTCTTTTCCGTGATCACCGGCCGCTTGATCACCTCATAGAGATCCATCATCCATCCCCCCGCTTATGGCTCTCGATCAGGCTGCCGACGCCATCCCCGCCTGGGGCAGAGCAAACTTCTTCCGGACCACCGGACGCGTCAGCCAGTCCTCGATCACTGCCAACGCGTCCTGGGGGATGATCAGCGTCTCGTATTTGAAAAGGTCCCGGATGTTCAGGCACATGGCGTGCAGATAGGCCACGTTCGGCAAGTTCCGGACCGCCCGCTTCACGTTCTCGTTGGGGCCCGCGAGCAGGATCAAGGCGCTCCGGCCGACTGGCAGCCGCTCCAGGACCTCCTTCATCAGCCGGGTCCGCGGCTCCGGCAGCTCCAGCCGGTCCACGATCAAGATCTGACCTTCCTTCGCCTTGGCCGAGAGCGCCGAGCGCAGGGCCGCCCGGCGCATCTTCTTCGGCATCCGCTGCTCGTAGCTACGCGGCCGCGGCCCGAAGACCACCCCCCCGTGATACCAGTGGGGGGCATCCCGGCTGCCCTGGCGGGCCCGCCCCGTGTGCTTCTGGGGCCACATCTTCCGGGTGCTGTAGTGCACCTCCCCCCGCGTCTTCGTCTTGTGGGTCCCCAAACGGGCGTTGGCCAGCTGCCGGACCAGCGCCTGATGCATCAGCGGGATATGGATCGGAGCCTCGAATACCTCCGGCCGCAGCTCGATCTCCCCCACTTGCTCCCCTCGCATATTCCAGACCGGAACCCGCATTGTGAAGCCTCCTCGAACTGATCCCGAGAGGTCGGCGGGAGCCCCCTCCCTTGGGGCTCGGCCTTCCATCAGTAGGGCCGCTTGGCCTGCCGGATCAGGACCAGCCCACCGCGGGGGCCAGGGACGGCGCCCTTGAGGGCGATCAAGTGCCGCTCCGTATCCACCCAGACGACCTGGAGGTTGCGGACGGTCACCCGTTCGTTCCCGTAATGGCCGGCCATGCGCTTCCCCTTCACGACGCGACCGGGATCGGTGTTGGTCCCGATGGACCCGGGCGCCCGGTGGCGGTCGGATTGGCCATGGGTCTTCGGCTGACGGGCGAAGCCATGGCGCTTGATCCCCCCCGCGAAGCCGCGGCCCTTCGACCAGCCCGTCACATCCACCCGCTCCCCGGGCACGAAGATCCCAACGGTCAGCACCTGGCCTTCCTGGTATGCGGCCAGGGCCTCCGGATGAGGGAGGCGGATCTCCCGCAACACCCGCAACGGGGGGAGATTACGCTTGAGCAGGTGCCCCAGCTCCCCCTGGGTCAGCCGCCGGGGCTTCGTCTCCTCAAAGCCTAACTGGATCGCCGCATAACCATCCCGCTCGGGCGTCCGCAGCTGGGTCACATAGCATGGCCCTGCCCGGAGGATGGTCACCGGGACCACCTCCCCCTGCTCGTTGAACATCTGGGTCATCCCAATCTTGCGCGCCAGCAAACCCTTCATCTTCAACCTCCCATCAAGGACGGGCCACCCCGTCGGGCCCATCATCCTCAAAGTCGGCCCCGGCCGCCGCCCGGGATCCGCCTCGCAGCCGGCCCCCGGCCTTAGATCTTGATCTCAATGTCCACACCCGCCGGGAGGTTCAAGCGCATCAACTGATCGATGGTTTTAGGGTCCGGATCAAGCACATCGATCAGCCGCTTGTGGGTACGGATCTCGAAGTGCTCCTGCGAGTCTTTGTCGATGAAGGGCGAGCGGATCACCGTGAACCGCTCCCGCTTCGTGGGGAGCGGGATCGGCCCGATGACCCGCGCGCCGGTGCGCTCCGCAACCTCCACGATCCGGCGGGCGGATTCATCCAGGATGCGATGATCGTAAGCCTTCAACCGAATGCGCAGTCGCTGCCTGGCCATAGGCATCACCACGTTCCCGAATGGAATGATCTTGTGCGCTAGGGGCGGGGCGACTGCCTTGCGCCGCCACCGCCCCGAACACCAACCCATGCGAGGTTAATCCAGGATTTTGGTGACGACGCCGGCGCCGACGGTGAGGCCGCCTTCTCGGATGGCGAAGCGGAGTCCCTCTTCGATGGCCACCGGCACGATCAGCCGCACCCGCAGGTTCACATTGTCCCCCGGCATCACCATCTCCACCCCCGGCGGCAGCTGGATCTCCCCCGTCACATCCGCCGTCCGAAAGTAAAACTGCGGCTTGTACCCGCTGAAAAAGGCCTTGTGCCGACCCCCCTCCTCCTTCTTCAACACATACACCTCCGCCTCAAACTCCCGGTGCGGCTTGATCGTCCCCGGCGCCGCCAGCACCATCCCCCGCTCCACCTCCTCCTTCCCCACCCCACGCAGCAAACACCCCACATTGTCCCCCGCCAGCCCCTCCTCCAACGCCTTGTGAAACATCTCAATGCTCGTCACCACCGTCCGCCGCACCCCCTCCCGCAGCCCCACAATCTCCACCTCATCCCCCGGCCGCACCCGCCCCCGCTCAATCCGCCCCGTCACCACCGTCCCACGCCCCTTAATGCTAAATACATCCTCAATCGGCATCAAAAACGGCTTGTCCACCTCCCGCACCGGCTCCGGAATATACTCGTCCAACGCCCGAATCAGCTCCCAAATCGGCCGATACTCCTCCGCCTCCGGATCCCGACTCCCACTCTCCAACGCCCGCAACGCACTCCCCCGCACCACCGGCACCTCCTCCCCCGGATACCCATACTGACTCAATAAATCCCGCACCTCCAACTCCACCAAATCCAATAACTCCGGATCATCCATCATATCCACCTTGTTCAAAAACACCACCATCGCCGGCACATTCACCTGCCGCGCCAATAACACATGCTCCCGCGTCTGCGGCATCGGCCCCTCCGGCGCCGCCACCACCAAAATCGCCCCATCCATCTGCGCCGCACCCGTAATCATATTCTTGATATAATCCCGATGCCCCGGACAATCAATATGCGCATAATGCCGCCGCTCACTCTCATACTCCACATGCGTAATGTTAATCGTAATCCCCCGCAACCGCTCCTCCGGCGCCTTGTCAATCCGCTCAAACGGCACAAACTCCGCTAAACCCCGCAACGATAACACCTTCGTAATCGCCGACGTCAACGTCGTCTTCCCATGATCAATATGCCCAATCGTCCCCACATTCACATGCGGCTTCGCACGTACATACACCGCCTTCGACATCGCCCAACCTCCTCA
>JBEPYX010000095.1:0-6570 GCA_041641155.1 Thermoflexus sp. | reverse complement strand
GCGAGGATGATCTGGGGTTGTAGCATCAGTTGCCAGGCCAGGTTCAGGGCCGCCAGGTAGCCAGCCCCCAGGCCGGAGACCAGCCGGGTGTTCACCAGGAAGTTGATCTGGACGGCGGCCAGGCCCAGCATCCGTGGGAGCATCAGGGTGACCACCTCCCGGACGTCCGGGTCGCCCCAACCCAGCCGGGGCCGGTAGCGTCCCCGCACCTGCCACCACCCGGGGGCCTGGATCAGCAAATGAAGGAAGGCGCCCAAGACGACCCCCCAGGCCAGGCCGTGCACGCCTCCGATGGGGGTGAAGAACAACACCCCGGCGATGATCCCCAGGTTATACATGATCGGAGCCAGGGCGGTCCAGAGGAACCGCTGGTGGGCCTGGAGGATCCCCATCACTATCCCGCTCACCCCGAACACGACGGGAGGGATCAGCATCACCTGCATCAGCGAGGCGGTGAGCTGCCGTTGCGGGAGCGGGACCTCGGGGGCGAGGAGGAACCGGACCAGCAGGGGGGCGGCCAGGCCGGCCAGGATGGCACATCCACCCACGGTCAGGACCACGGCGGTCAGCACCGCGCTGGCGAGGCGCCAGGCCGACGCCTCCTCCCCCCGAGCCAGATGGGCAGTGAAGACAGGCAGGAAGGCGGAGATCAGCGCCCCGCCGGCCAGGAGGGTGAACAACAGATCCGGGATCCGGAAGGCGGCCCAATACGCATCCAGCTCCTGGCTGGTCCCGAAGGTCGCGTAGATGAGGATCTGGCGCAGCAACCCCAGCAGGCCGTTCGCCAGGTAGGCGGCGGTCAACAAGGTGGCGGCTCGGGCGATCAGGCGGAGCGGGCTCACGAGCACCTCTCCTCTTGCCCGGATCCCGTTTCGCCGGAAGTCCGGCGCGGGGCCAGCGTGTCGCCGGCGGAGCGCTCCAGCCAGATGGTCACCGGCCCATCGTTGTGGATCTCCACCCGCATATGGGCCCCGAACACCCCCATCTGCACCGGGATCCCCTCCGCGCGGAGGGATGCGGCGAAGCGTTCGATCAGCGCACGGGCGTGCTCGGGCGGGGCAGCCTGCGTGAAGCTGGGGCGCCGCCCCCCGTAGGGATCCGCATACAGGGTGAACTGAGGGACCACCAGCGCTTCTCCCCCCACCTCTTTCAGCGAGCGGTTCATCTTCCCCGCTTCGTCCTCGAAGATCCGCAGGGAAGCGACCTTTTTCGCCAGCCAGTCGGCCTCCGCCGGGGTGTCGGTGTGGGTGACCCCCACCAGCAGCACCAGGCCGGGGCCAATGCGCGCCACCGTCTCCCCGCCGATGTGCACCGCCCCCTGCTGAACCCGCTGGATCAGGACCCGCATCGCTGCCTCCCACTGGCGGTGCTTCAGTGGCCGCCCGGCTACCGGCGGCCGAAGGGGAAGGCCCCGACGCTGGCCAGGGCGAGCAGGATCAGGAGCAGGGAGAGGCCGTAGGCGGCCAGCATCCCCCGCGTGCGGATGGGGTCCTCCCGCTCTCGGAAGGCGGCCGCCGCGTGGGCGGCCCCAGCGGCCAGCACCCCCCAGATCGGATGGATCACCTGGATCGGGGTGAGCGGCCCGCCGCCGAAGCGCTGGGCCAGCCAGAGAACGATCCCCAGGGCGACCTGGATGTCGAGGATCACCGGGTAGAGGCGGATCACCCGCGGCAGGAAGGCAGACGGCGGGTCCCCGGGGCGCGCCCGGAGCAACCCGTAAAGGGCCGCCAGCGCGCTCAGGAGGACCACCCAGCGCCACACGCTGTGAAGGATCAGCACCACGCCCATGGATGCGACTCCGGATGAAAGGATAAAAGCAGGGAGTTTCCGCGCCGAAGATGCGCCCGCTCCCGCCCTCGCGAGGGCGGGGAAAACCTGGCATGGCTCAACGCGCGCTAGAGGAATTTTACAATGCCCGGATGCGGGAAGCGGCTGGGTGGCCCGTAATCGGGAGGCTGAGAGGGAACGTTCCCCTCCCCGGGGGATGTCTCTTCTCCTTGAAAGCGCCTACATGCTACATGCCCTTCCGCCCGTCCGGGGGAGGGGATGGAGGGTGAAGGGGGATCGCCCCTGAGTGGGGCAGCGGCGGGTCACATGACCTCGACCGTCATCTCCTCATGGACGATCTCCGCGAACCGGTCGAGGTCCAGGATGTTCAAGCGCATCTGCTCGGGGCCCTCGCCTTCGTCAGGGGGCTCCAGGACGATGTCCGCCACGTCCTCCAACAGGGCCCGCTTGGTGGCGATGCCCAGGCGCCCGCGCAGTTGCTCCGGCGTGAGCTCCGGGTAATAGGCGGCCAGGGTGTCGAAATCGATCGCCGCCACGGCCAGGTCTTCGAGGAAGAGCTGCTTGGCCAGGATGTCCGCTGCATAGCGCTCCAGCGGGTTGCTCCGCCGGCGGCCCCGTCGCCCCTTCGAGTAGGATTCCTCGGCCATCGCCGTTTCCCCTCATGGGATCACCTTCAGAATATACGCGATCCGAGGCGGCACGGCAAATCGGCGTGGCCGCCCCGTGAAAACCGAGGACGGGGAAGTCGGGGAAGCGACGGGTTCCCCGCCTGGGGGGGGACGCTGGCGCGAGGCCCGGCCTCGTTGAGGCCATCCGCGGCGCCGTGATATAATTCCCCGGCAGGCCCGAACCCTGGGGATTCGGAGTCCCGATGTTCGAGGGGCTGACTCAGAAGCTCCAGCAGATCTTCGACCGCTTGGGGCGGCGGGGGGTGTTGACGGAGGCCGACGTGGACGCCGTCCTCCGGGAGATCCGCCTGGCCCTGCTGGAGGCCGACGTCCACTACGCCGTGGCCCGCGACTTCTTGGCCCGCGTCCGGGAACGGGCGGTCGGCGCGGAGGTCACCCGGAGCCTCACCCCTGCGCAACAGGTGGTCCGGATCGTCTACGAGGAGCTGGTGAAGACCCTGGGAGATCCGGTGCCGATCCGGTTGAGCGGATCCCCGCCCCACATCGTGATGCTGGTCGGCCTGCAGGGATCGGGCAAGACGACGACGGCGGCGAAGCTGGCGCTGCGGCTGCGCAAAAGCGGGCAGCGGCCGCTCCTGGTGGCGGCCGACGTCTACCGCCCTGCGGCCATCACCCAGCTGGAGGTTCTGGGTCGCCAACTGGGCATCCCCGTCTACCAGGAGGGGCCGGACGCCGATCCGGTCGCCCTCGCCCGCCGCAGCCTCCGCGTCGCCCGGGAGCAGGGGCACACCTTGGTCATCCTGGATACGGCCGGCCGGCTGCACATCGACGAGGAGATGATGCAGGAGCTGGAGGCCATCCGGGACGCCGTCCGCCCCGGGGAGATCCTGTTGGTGGCCGACGCGATGACCGGCCAGGATGCGGTGCGGGCCGCCGAGGCGTTCCACCGGCGCCTGGGGCTGACCGGGCTGATCCTCACCAAGCTGGACGGCGACGCCCGGGGTGGGGCGGCCATCAGCATCCGGGCGGTGACCGGGGTGCCGATCAAATTCATCGGGGTGGGGGAGAAGCCGGACCAGCTGGAGCCGTTCCAGCCGGATCGGCTGGCCTCGCGCATCCTGGGGATGGGGGATGTGCTGGCCCTCATCGAGAAAGCCCAGGAGGCGGTCGAGGCGGAGAAGGCGGCGGAGATGGCCCGCAAGCTGACGCGGGCCGAGTTCACGCTGGAGGACTTCCGGGAGCAGCTGCGGATGGTGCGGAAGATGGGCCCGCTCTCGCAGCTGCTGGAGCTGCTGCCTGGCTACCAACAGATCGCCCGCATGATCTCGCCGGAGGATGCGGACCGCCAGTTCAAGCGCATCGAGGCCATCATCAACTCGATGACGCCCGAGGAACGACGCAACCCCGAGATCATCAACGCCAGCCGGAAGCGGCGGATCGCCCGCGGCAGCGGCACCACCGTGCAGGAGGTCAACCAGCTGCTCAACGAGTTCCGGCAGCTGCAGCGGTTGATGAAGCAGATGAAATCCGGCCGCGGGGGGCTCCCCTTCTTCCGTTGAGCATCCCCTCGGAGGGAGGGCCCCACGCCGGGCCCGGATTGTTTTTCGGAAGGGCATCCTATCCTGAGGCGAGGTGGGAATGGTCCGGATCCGTTTGCAGCGCATGGGCAAGAAGCACGAGCCGACGTATCGGATCGTCGTGGCGGACTCGCGGGCGCCGCGGGATGGGAAGTTCATCGAGATCATCGGGCACTACAACCCCCGCACGGAGCCCGAGACCATCGTGGTCAACGAGGCTCGCGCCCTCCACTGGCTGCGGGTCGGCGCCCAGCCGACGGAGGCCGTGCAGATCCTGTTCCGCAAGACCGGGACCCTGGCCCGGTTCGAGCGGCTGAAAGCAGGTGAGCCGCTGGAGGCCCTGGTGGCGGAGGCGGCGGCCCTCGAGGCCGGGACGCGCACCTCCACCCGGTGAGGGGCCGCCCATGCGGGCCTTCCTGGAGTTCATCGCCCGCGCGCTGCTCGAGGACCCCTCCGCCGTTCAGATTAAAGAGATCCGACGGGGCCCGGTGGTGAAGTATTTCATGAAGGTCCCCCAAGCAGAGATCGGACGCCTGATCGGCCGCGAGGGGCACCTCGCGGAGGCCATCCGGCAGGTCATGCGCGCCGCCGCCCCGCCGCATCGAAAGGTGGACCTTCGGATCGAGCCGCTGGATTGAAGGATCGGTCGGGATTTCGGCGATGCGCAAGCCGCTCCCTCGCTTCCTGGCCGTGGCCCGGATCGCCCGCCCGTGGGGGGTTCGGGGCGAGATGAAACTCGAGATCCTCACCGATTTCCCAGAGCGGCTCAAACGGTTGAAGCGGGTCTACATCGGTGAGGAGGCCATCCCCTATGAGGGCGTCCGTTTTCGTTATTACAAGGGGATGGTCCTGATGCGGCTGCCGGGCTGTGAGACGCGGGAGGCCGCCGAGGCCCTGCGGGGCCGTCTGGTCCTGATCGAGCGCGAGGAGGCCGTCCCCCTCCCGCCGGGCGAGTTCTACGAACACGAGATCCTGGACATGGACGTCTACACCACGGAGGGGAGGTATCTGGGCCGGGTGAAGGAGATCCTCTACACCCGCGCCAACGACGTTTACGTTGTCCTCGGCCCCCTGGGGGAAGTCCTCATCCCCGCCATCCGCGAGGTTGTCCGCGAGATCGATGTGCCAGGCAACCGGATGGTGATCTGGCCGATGCCTGGCTTGCTGAACGAAGAAGAAGAAACGGAGGCCGAGGGTGGGGGGTAAGCGCTCTTGCCACACCTAGCCCACCCATCCTCGCGCCCCCTGTCTCCCTCTGATCGCCGCCGGTCAACGGTTAACATTGCTCAAACCCCTGTGGTTGTGCCATACTGGATACCGGAAGCGGTGAGGCCTTCCCCTGAGGCGGCGGATCCTCCGGCGTCGCCCCGGGCGTGGGACGGAGACCAAAGGCGCCGGTGGATGGCCAGCGATCGGTTTGAGGATCGCGCGAGATGATCCCGAGGCCGGAGGTCTCCCAGGGAGGACAGGATGGCGGAGACGATCCTGGTGATCGAAGATGAGGTGGACCTGGCCGAGCTGATCCGCCTTTCCCTTGCGCGGCGGGGGTTCCAGGTGATCCTGGCCTTCAATGGCACGGAGGGATGGCAGCGGTTCCAAGAGAGCCAGCCGGATCTGGTGATCCTGGACCTGATGCTCCCCGATATAGATGGGCTGGAGGTGTGCCGGCAGATCCGCTCGGTCTCCACCGTGCCGATCCTGATCCTGACGGCGCGGACGAGGGTGGAGGAACGGGTGGAGGGGCTAAAGCTGGGGGCCGATGATTACATCCTCAAGCCCTTCGCGATGGAGGAGCTCCTAGCCCGCATCGAAGCCCACCTGCGCCGCGTCCGGCTGCCCCCGCCCGGCAAGCGGGTCTACTGGCGATTCGGGGAAGGGGCGCTGCTGATCGACCCTCAGTATCCCCGCGTGATCCTGCACGGGGAGGAGCGCGCGCTGACGGAGACCGAGCACCGTCTCCTCTGCTACCTGGCGGAACGGGCCGGGCAGACCCTCACCCCCGAGGAGATCGCCCGCGGGGTATGGCCGGACGGCAGTGTGGACCCGCAGAACATCAAGTGGTATATCTGGCGCCTCCGTCAGCGGATCGAGCCGGACCCCGATCAGCCCCGCTTCCTGCTCACCGAGCGGGGGCTCGGATATCGGTTCGCCCTCGGATGAGGATGTCGGGCGGAGATCTGAGCCGCAGGTCGGGTCGTGCAGGGCCGGCGTTTGCCTCCCTGCGCGGCCGCATGCGTCTCAAGGGTTTGACGTTCGCGAGTACCTCGGCACAGCACGAATTTCGGGCGCCCTTGTCCCAGCGTGATGCCGTTCCCCCGGATAGGAAGAATCACCAGGAGGTTCGAGAGGTTGATGCGGACGTTTGGATGGCTTTCCTGGCGGGCCATCCGGAAGCGCATGTGCTCCAGACGGCGCCCTGGGGGGATCTGAAGGCCCGATTCGGGTGGCAGGCCCGTCGGCTGTTGGCCCTCGAGCGAGGCGAGCCCCAGGCCGGACTCCAAGTCCTCATCCGCCCCCTTCCTCTTGGCTTCTCCTTCCTCTACGTTCCCAAGGGACCGGTCGGCGCCTGGGGACGC
>JBEPYX010000094.1:0-6574 GCA_041641155.1 Thermoflexus sp. | reverse complement strand
ACCACATCCTCTACCGCCACCACGTTCACCCCGCCCGGCGGAAGGGCCGGCACGCGCCCGCGGGCCATTTCCAGGATCAGGCTCCCCGAGATGCGGTGAATGTCCCTCGGCCCCATGATCACCGAGGGGTTCACGATCACCACGTCCAAACCCTGCCCGACGAAGATCCGGGCGATCGCCTCCGCCATCGCTTTGCTATACCCGTAGAGGAAGCGGCCTGGGGGCAGATTATACGGATGATCCTCCGTCAGCAGCGTGCCGGGGGCCGGCACCCCGAGGGCGGCCAGGGAGCTGGTCAGCACCACCCGCGAGATGTCCAGCTCCCGGGCGACAGCGAGGACGTTGCGCGTTCCTTCCACGTTCACCCGCAGGATCTGATCCGCCGGCGTACGCCAGTACGCGGAGACTGCAGCGGTGTGGAAGACGACGTCGCACCCGGCCATCGCCTGCCGCAGGCTTTTCGGCTCCAGCACATCGCCGATCGCATGCTCCACATCAAGGTCCTCCACCGCCTCCAGCAGGGAAGTCGGCCGGCGGAGGATCCGCACCGCCCATCCCCGGCGCCGGAGATCGGCCGCTAGGTTGGCGCCCAGGAAGCCGGTCCCTCCCGTAACCAGCGCGCGCATCGGCTCACCCCGTGATCGACGGCGATTCACAACGAAGGAAGCGGTTGGCCGACCCACGACCGATACGCCAAGGTCCACGTCGTCTCCACAAACGTCACGACCGGCGCCAAGAGGAGGCGGGACAACAGGCTGAGGCCGACGCTCAGGATTGCAAAAAAGAGGAGGAACCCGAGGAACGCCGAGGGATCCGCCGGTGCCACACCCCTGAGGAACGCGGGGAAAACCAGGCCGCCGATGGCCAACAGCGGGATGAGAAATAGGGAGGAGACGATGAAGGCCGTCACTCCCAGCACCCCGACGTCCAGAACCAGCCAGACCAGAAGCAAGGAACCCACCCGGCGCAGGCCGACCTCGAGACCCCGACGGAGGGCCTGCAACCAGGGCAGATCCTCCAAGAGCGCGGCCCGCAGGGCGAGGCGGGACCAGAGGTGCAGCACGCCGGCGAGGAGCAGCAAGCAGCCCAGGAAGGCCAGCGCCCCCAGCGCGACGACGAGGAGGGTGGTGATGCGGAGCCCCTCCGTGGGCTGGGTGAAGGCCAACAGAAGGCCGGCCAGGATGCCCAGGAGAACGATCAGCCCCGCCAGGAAGCTCGGGGCGCCCAGCAGCGCCATGATCCCGATCAGCCGGAGCAGGCGGGCCGTCACCCGCCGCGCCAGCGCCCTCAGCGTCGGCGGACGGCCCTCGGCCGCCTCCCCGCTCCCCAAAATCAGCGCCCCCTGGCCCCAGAGAGCCACCAGCTGGACCAGCAGCGCGGCCAGCGGGAGGCCCAGCAGGGCCAGGGCCAGCAAGGGCCAGTTGAGCTCCAGCCATCGGCGGAGCGCCTCGTCCAACCCCACAGGAGCCCGCGTCCGGTCCCAGAATTGACCATGGACATTCGGCGTCCCCCCCAATCCGAGCGCGGCGAGGAAGCCGAAGACCCAGAGCGATTTATACCGCCACGTCAGCGCCAGCCCGCGCGCCAGCCAGTCGCCCAAGTTCATTCGATTTCTCCGCAGGAGAATCGCTTGCGTTTTCAGCCCACCTATATCCTAAAATATATCCTGCACTTCACGACACCCCAAGAGGGAGATCCCGAAGCTTGCCCCTCCGGGCTCCTGGGTTCGGATAAAATGGATTACGGAAGAAGGGGGCCGGTGGCGGAATCGGCAGACGCGGCAGACTTAAAATCTGCTGCCCCGGGAGGGGCGTGCGGGTTCGACTCCCGCCCGGCCCACCTTGGGAGCAAGAAGCACGAGGCCTATGGGCTCCGCGCGCCCATATCGAGGGTGAGGCGGCCACTGATGGGAGAAGCCATCCCGCCGCATACAAAGGAAGCATGGGAAGCGGCGCTCCGCTTCCTCAGCCAACGCTCCACGCTGACCCTGGCAACGGCAGACGAAAGCGGCCGGCCCTACGCCGCTTCCCTCTACTTCGTGCACGACGAGTCGCTGCGGCTTTACTTCCTCTCTTCCCCGGAGAGCCGCCACGTCCGCCATCTCCTCGCCCGCCCGGAAGTCGCGGCGACCATCCACGGAGAACCGTGGGACTGGAAGACCATCCAGGGGATTCAACTCATGGGGACAGCGGACCCGGTGGAGGATCCGGAGGAGCGGGAGCGGGCGATGGCCCGCTATCGGGTGAAGTTCCCCTTCATCGGGGAGCTGCCCCAGGCCCTGGCCCACGCCCGCCTCTACCGGGTCACCCCGCGGTGGGTGCGCTGGATCGATAACACCCGGGGCTTCGGCTATCGGGTGGAGTGGCGCCTGGGATGACCTATCTACGGGTGCTCCTCCGTTTCCTCAAGGCCAACGCGATGGCGGCCATGGAATACCGGGCGGATTTCCTGGCCAACGCCCTCGTGGCCGCCGCCGCCTCCCTCTGGACGCTGGGGGCGCTCCAGGTGTTCTTCATGCACCGGCCCCGGCTGGGCGGCTGGCGCTATGAGGAAGCGCTGATCGTCGCGGGGCTCTTCATCGCCTTCGAAGGGGTGATGGCCGTCCTCTTCCGGCCCAACCTGGAAGACATCCCCGAGGCGATCCGGCAGGGGACGCTGGATTTCACCCTCCTCCGCCCCCTCGATAGCCAGTTCCTGGTCTCCTTCCAGCGGATGGAGATTTGGCACCTCCCTGACATCCTGCTGGGCCTGGGGGTGGTGGTCTGGGCCCTGGCCCAGCGGGGGTGGCCCTCGCCGGAGCGATGGATCCTGTTTGGGGCGATGCTGTTCGCTGGCCTGGTGATCTTTTACTCCTTGTTGATGATCCTGATCACCCTGGCGTTCTGGTTCGTTGAAGTGGGCAACATCATGGAGCTGATCTACACTTTCTTCGAGGCCGGCCGCTTCCCGGTGACCGCCTTTCCCACATGGGTGCGGATCGTGCTCACCTTCATCATCCCTATCGCCTTCATCACCACTGTGCCCGCCCAGGCCGCCCTGGGCTGGCTGCGTCCGGAGGGGGCCATGGCCGGCCTCCTGATCGCCGCCGTCCTTTTCGCCATCAGCCGCTTCTTCTGGCGCTACGCGCTCCGCCACTACACCAGCGCGGGCGGATGATCGAAGTCCCCCTATGGGGAAATCCCCCGGCTCATCGGAGGAAATCGCGGAGCTGCTCCGGGGAAAGATTCCCCCCGCTCAGGATCAGGGCGATGGCCCGCCCGCGGATCTGGTCCCGCAGGCGGAGGGCCGCCGCCAGCGGAGCCGCCCCCGCCGGCTCGGCCAGCGTCTTCGCCTTCTCCAGATAGATCCGCACCCCCTCCACCAGCTCCTCATCGTCCACCAAGACGAAGTCGTCCAGCTTCTCCCACATGATCCGCTGAGGCAGCATGAACGGCCGGCGTGTGGCCAGCCCCTCCGCCAGCGTCTCCATCGGCGCCTCCGTCCACCGCCGATGTCGCCATGTGAGGTACGCCGCCGGCGCCCGGGCGGATTGCACGCCGATGACCCGGATCCGCGGGTTGATGGCCTTCGCTACCAAGCACGCCCCCGCCGCCCCGCTCCCCCCGCCCACCGGCACGAAGATCATCTCCACATCCGGCTGCTCCTCCAGGATCTCCAGGGTCTCGGTGGCCACCCCGGCGATCAGATCGGGCTCATCGCCGGAGGAGATGTAGCGGAGACCCTCCTCAGAGGCGATCCGCTCGCAGTACGAGCGGGCATCGTCGAAATCCCGGCCGTGGAATCGGATCTCCGCGCCATAGGACCGGATCGCCTCGACCTTGACCGGATTGGCACCCTGGGGGACCACCACCACCGCCCGGACCCCGAAGAGCGCGGCGGCGTAGGCGATGGACTGCCCGTGGTTGCCGGTGGAGGCGGTGATGACGCCTCGGGCCCGCTCCTCAGGGGAGAGGCGGGACATGAGATAAACACCTCCTCGCACTTTGAAGGCGCCGATGGGCTGGAAGTTCTCATGCTTCACGTAAACCCGCGCCCCGAGGAGCGCATCCAGCCCTGGGTAGCGGTAGAGCGGGGTGCGGGGAAGAAAGCGCTGCACCACCTGTCGGGCCCGGAGCACGTCCACAAACGTGGGCAACGGGAGCTCGGCCATCCCCCCTCCCATCCGCTTTCGGAGCCGCATCGTCCCCCAACGCTATAATACCATCCGGAGCCATGTCGGCCAGCGAGGGGAGGAGAGAGCGGCGATGGAATGGCTGACGTGGGCGGAGGTGGACCTGGACGCCATCGCCGAGAACACACGGGCGATGAAACGGTGGGTCGGGGAGGAGGTGGAGATCATCGCAGTGGTGAAGGCCAACGCCTACGGCCACGGCGCGGTTCCAGTTGCCCGCACCGTCCTCGCCGCCGGTGCCTCCCGCCTGGCCGTCCACCGCCTCCACGAGGGGATCGCCCTTCGGCGGGCCGGCATCGAGGCGCCCATCCTGGTGATGGCCCCGCTGCTGCCCGCGCAGGCGCCCGAGGTCGTCCGCTGGCGGTTGACCCCCACCCTCTCCCTCCCGGAGGCCGCCCGGGCCCTGGACGCGGCCGCTCGCGCCGCCGGACGCCCCATCCCGGTCCACGTGGAGGTAGACACGGGGATGGGGCGGGCCGGGATCTCCCCCGAGGAGGTGCTCCCGTTCCTCCGAGCGCTGCAGGAGATGGAGGGCCTCGTTCTGGAGGGCCTGTATACCCATTTCGCTACCGCCGACGAAAGCGACCCTGGCTTTGCCATGCACCAGCTCCGCCGGTTTGAAGCGGTGATCGCCACGCTGGAGGCCGGCGGGATCCGGGTGCCGCTGCGCCACACGGCCAACAGCGCCGCCGCGATGCGCTTCCGCTCCGCCCACTTCGAGGCTGTGCGTCCGGGGCTGGCCCTATATGGGATACGCCCCTCGCCGGAGTGGGAGCCCCCCTTCCCCCTGCGCCCCGCCCTCACCCTGAAAAGCCGGGTGGTCCGGGTGTGGACCCTGGCCCCGGGGGAGTCGGTGGGCTACGGCCGGACCTTCATCGCCGATCGGGAGTCCCGCATGGCCCTCGTCCCCATCGGCTACGGCGACGGCTACCTCCGTTCCCTCTCTAACCGCGGGGCCGTCCTGATCCGCGGCCGGCGGGCGCCGGTGCGCGGGCGGGTGAGTATGGATCAGATCGTGGTGGAAGTCACCGGGATCCCCGACGTGGCGGTCGGGGAGGAGGTGGTGATCCTGGGCCGCCAGGGGGAGGCGGAGATCCGGGCGGAGGACCTGGCGGCGTGGGCCGGCACTATCCATTATGAGATCACCACCCTCATCTCCCCCCGCGTCCCTCGGATCTACCGATCCGGCGGGAGGGTCCAGGAAACGGCACCCAGCGAGTTCCTCTAAGGAAAGCCACGAATTCCCCATCCGTTCATGGAGGACAGTCATTTGGCGTCCAGCGTTTCCGATGTCCTGACCCTGCGTTTGCGCTTCCCGGAGCGCGATCGTTCCCATCCCATCTGGATCGGCGCCGGCCTGGTGGACCGCTGCGGGACGATCTTGCAGGAGATGGGCTTAAGGGGCGTCGCCGCGTGGGTGAGCGACACCACCGTGGCCGCCCACTATGGGGAGCGAATCCGGCGCGCCCTCGCTGAGGCGGGGTTCGCGGTCCGAGAAGTTCTCGTGCCGCCTGGGGAGGGGACCAAAACCCTCGAGGCGGCGGCTGCCATCTGCCGCCGCCTGGCTTGGGAAGGGGTCGAGCGGGATGGCCTGCTGGTGGCGATGGGGGGCGGGGTGGTGCTCGACCTCGCCGGCTTCGTCGCCGCGATCTATATGCGCGGGGTTGCGTTCGTGAGCATCCCTACTACGCTGCTGGCGATGGTGGACGCGGCCATCGGCGGGAAGACGGGGGTGGATCTGCCCGAGGGCAAGAACCTGGTCGGCGCGTTCTACCCGCCCCGCCTGATCCTGATCGATCCCACCGTATTGGCCACCCTTCCACCCGCGGAGTGGCGGAACGGCATGGCGGAGGTGGTCAAGGCTGCACTCATCGGGGACCCAGCGCTTTGGCAACAGCTGACGAGCGACCCGGCCCGTTGGGCCGCGAGGCCGGAGGGGGAACCCCTGCGGGCCCTGTTGACGCGGGCCATCGCCGTCAAGGCGCGCATCGTGGAGCGGGATCCCCTGGAGACGCAGGGGGAGCGGGAGCAGCTGAACCTGGGCCACACCTTCGGGCACGCCTTCGAGCGGGTGAGCAGCTACCGGGTCCCCCACGGGGAAGCGGTTGCCGCGGGCATGGTGGTCGCCGCCGCCCTCTCGGCCCGGCTCGGCCTGCTGACGGAGCCCGATCTCCCCCGGCAGCTGGAGGCGCTGCTCCAGGGGCTGGGCCTGCCCACCCGCTGGCGGGCGTGGCTGGCTCGCTACGGCATCGCCGCGACGCCGGAGCAGGTGATCGCCGCAATGGGCACGGATAAGAAGCGCCGAGGGGGGCGCCTGCGCTTCGTCCTCATCTGCCGGCCCGGCCAGGTGCGCGTGGAGGCAGATGTGTCGGAAGCGGAAGCGCTCCGGGCGCTGGAGGAGAC
>JBEPYX010000093.1:0-6591 GCA_041641155.1 Thermoflexus sp. | reverse complement strand
CCCCCAGCATCTCCACCCACTGGCGGATGGAGGTCAGCCCGATGGTCTTGCGACGGGGGGCGTCGGCCAACGCCTCCTCCACATCGAAGCCCACGCCGTTATCCTCCACCTCGAGGCGGACCCCCTGGGGCTGGAAGGACAAGCGGACCACCGCTTGGGAGGCCTGGGCGTGGAGGCGGATGTTGGTGAGGAGCTCCTGGACGATGCGGAAGAGGGCGGCCTCCTGGTAGGCAGCCAGGCGGCGCTCCTCCCCGCTGATCTGGAGGGCGAGGGAGAACTTCACCTTTTCCTTCAGCGTCTCGACGTAACGGCGCACCGTGGGGACCAGCCCCAGGTCATCAAGGCTCATCGGGCGGATGTCGAAGAGGAACTCCCGCATGCGTTGGAATGTTTCGGTGACCGCGCCCTTCAAGGCGGCGAGCTCCGCCTTCGCCCGCTCCGGATCCCGCTGGAAGAGCCGTTCGCAGATCTCCGCCTGGAGCACCAGATTGGTCAAGGCCTGCGCCGGCCCGTCGTGGAGCTGGCGGACCAAGCGCTGGCGCTCCTGCTCCTGCGCCTCGAAGAGGCGCACGATGAGGCCGGGCTCCACGCCGGGTTGGGAGGGGGCCGCCTCCTCCTGCACCAGGGAGAGGGCGGAGAGGATGCGATCCAGCGTCTCCAAGTAGCGCTGGAGATGCGCCTCGAGGCCCTGGAATTTCTCCAACTGTCCTTTCATCAACCACAGCCGTCTCTGGACCTCGAGGGCGGACTGGTAGGTCTCGATGACCTCGGACGCGGGCGCGCTCTCCAGTCGGCCCTCCAGCTGCTTCATCTGGTTCGTCAGCTGCAGGCTGCGCTGGGCCAACCGCTCGACATCGGCGGCGGTCTGCCGGATCAGCGCCTGGAGCTCGGATAGCTGTTGCTGTGCCGCCCGCTGCTCCTCACGACAATAATCCATCAGCTCCTGCAGGGAGGCGCTCCGCTCCATCAAGGTTCCCCCTCCGGGACGATCGGCTCTTCGGGCAAGCGGACCCATCCGCGGCGGATCGCCAGGATGGCCGCCTGGGTCCGATCCCTCAGATCCAGCTTGCGCAGAACCGCCGTCATGTGGTTCTTCACCGTCTGCTCGCTGATCCCCAGCCGTCCCGCAATGGCCTTGTTGCTGTATCCGAGGGCGACGTATTGGAGGATCTCCCGCTCCCGCGGGGAGAGGATATCCGCTTGGTCTTCCTCGATCTGCCCGATCACCTGTTGGGCCTCCACCGGGCTCAGGACGCGCTGGCCCAGCACATACCGCCCGGCGAGGACGTGACGGATGCTCTGAAGCAGGCGATCGGGGGAGGCGTCCTTCGAGCAGTAGCCGTTGGCGCCGAGGCGGATCGCGCGGCGCATCTGATCTTCGCTATCATATGCGGTGAGGACGAGGATGGCGCCTTCGAACCCGTGGGCCCGTGCCAGCCGGATCACATCCAGCCCGTTCAGCCCGGGCAGATGCACATCCATCAACACCAGCTGGGGGTTCAGCCGCAGGATCAAATCCAAAGCAGTCTGCCCGTCGGATGCTTCCCCGACAACCTGGAACTCCGGCTCCAGCATCAGGGTGTCTCGGACGCCCTTGCGGAACAAGGGATGGTCATCCACGATCAACACCCGATACCCCATCGCTTCCCTCCTCCCGCATCCGAGGAACCCATCCACGCCCTGCGGTGGGCGATTCTAATCATTTTTAAATAAAACCGCAAATCGAATTCACAAGGTTCTCTGGGATCAGAGGGAGGTGGGCGCCGCGAAGGCCACCCCATCGGCTGGAGGAGAGAGCGAACTGCCCACACCGCCATCCCCGCCCAGAGGGCGGTTGAAGGCACGCCGAGGTGGGTTGCTGGGCTCGAGGGGATTCGCTATAATGGGGATGCATCTTGACTGACGAACCCCGAGCGAGAGGAGGGGAGGTTCCCATGTCGAAACGGGCCCGATGGATGATCCTGCTGCCGGTCATCTTGGCGGTGCTGCTCGCGGCATGCGCTCCACCGGCTACGCCGACCCCCCAACCGGCCACATCGGCCCCCGAGGCCGCCGCCCCGACCCGAAAGCCCTTCCGGGTGGGCTTGGTGACCGATGTGGGGAAGATCGATGACAAATCCTTCAACCAGGGCACCTGGGAGGGCGTTCAGAAGGCCGTCAAGGAGCTGGGCGTGGAGGCGAAATACATCGAGACCCAAGATCCCAACGACTATATGAAGAACATCGCCCAGTTCGCCGATGCAGGATACGACGTGATCGTGACCGTCGGCTTCGCCCTGGGGGAGGCAACGCGGGAAGCGGCCCAGAAGTATCCCAACGTGAAATTCATCGGCGTGGACCAGTTCCAGGAGAGCACGATCCCCAACGTCGCCGGCCTGATCTTTGAGGAGGACAAGGCCGGATTTATGGCCGGGGCGCTGGCCGCCCTGATGAGCAAGACCGGCAAGATTGGCGCCGTGCTGGGCACGGACGCGGTGCCGCCGGTCTGGCGCTTCGGCGAAGGGTATCGCGCCGGGGCCAAATACGTCCGCCCCGACGTGGAGGTGCTGGTGGTCTACCACAACGACGTGGGGCTGGACAAGACCTTCACCGACCCGGAGTGGGGCAAGTCCACGGCCCTCTCCCTGGTGGATAAGGGAGTGGATGTGGTCTTCGGCGCCGGCGGCAAGACCGGCAACGGGGCATTGATTGCCTGCGCCGAGACCAAGAAGTGCCTGGCGATCGGCGTGGACGTGGATCAATACTACACGGTCCCCGAGGCCCGCAGCGTCCTGCTCACCAGCGCGATGAAGGATCTGACGGAGGGGACGTTCAATCTGATCCGGGCGGCCTACGAAGGGAAGTGGCAGGGTGGCAACGTGATCGGCCCTGTCCGCCTGGCACCCTTCCATGACCTCGAGAGCCAGGTCCCCCAGGAGGTTCGCCAGAAGCTGGCGGAGATCGAGAAGGGCCTAAAGGATGGGACGATCAAGACCAACGTCCCGCCGGCCAAGCCACAGTGATCCCCGGCGCCAGCTTTTTCACAATGACCAGGACATGATCGGGGCGGGGCGGTCCCGCCCCGATCCGTTTTCGGGTCCCCAGCCCAGTGATCTCCGTGGGGGCGGTTGGCCTCTGGTGAGGCCCCCGGTCTTCAAAACCGGTGTCGGGTCGCGGAGCGGCCCGAGGTGGGTTCGATTCCCATCCGCTCCCGATTGGCGGACGCTGTCAATTTTGGGGGTCGCCGAAAGCGACGATGATGGTCCTTTTGCGCTTTTCCAAAGAGCTGGCAGCTCGTGGCTCCGAATTCGCTCATCCTGATCGGGAGGCAGGAGGCCATGCGTGCGGTCCGTATCCACCAGTTCGGCGGCCCTGAGGTCCTTCAGGTGGACGAAATCCCCACCCCGACTCCCGGCCCTGGCCAGGTCCTGGTCCGGTTGCGCGCCATCGGCGTGAACTTCATCGACACCTATCACCGAACCGGCCTTTACCGTGTTTCCCTCCCCTTTACCCCTGGCCAGGAGGGAGCCGGGGAGGTCGCCGCCGTCGGCCCCGGGGTGACCGAGTTCCGCGAAGGCGACCGCGTTGCCTACGCCGGCGTCTCCGGCTCTTACGCGGAATATACCGTGGTCCCCGCTGATCGCCTGGTGAAGCTCCCTCCCGCTATCGACTACCCCCAGGCCGCAGCGGTCCTGCTCCAGGGGATCACCGCCCACTTCCTCACCCAGAGCACGTATCCCCTCAAGCCTGGAGAGACATGCCTGATCCACGCAGCCGCCGGCGGCGTGGGCACGCTGCTGGTACAGATGGCCAAGCGGCGAGGGGCCCGCGTCATCGGAACGGTCTCCTCCCCCGCCAAGGCGGAGATCGTCCGCTCGCTGGGCGCCGACGCTGTGATCGTTTACACCGAGCAGGATTTCGAGGCGGAGGTCAAGCGCCTCACCGGCGGCCGCGGCGTGGATGTGGTCTACGATTCGGTCGGCAAAGATACCTTCGAGAAGAGCCTGAACTGCCTCCGCCCACGCGGCTATCTGGTGCTCTTCGGGCAGTCCAGCGGGCCGGTCCCCCCCCTGGACCCCCAGGTTTTAAACCAAAAGGGCTCCCTCTTCCTGACCCGACCCTCGATGTGGCACTACCTGTTGACCCGGGAGGAATTGCTCTGGCGGGCGGGGGAGGTGCTCCACCTGGTGGCCACTGGCCAGCTGAAGCTCTTCATCGACTCAACGTTCCCTCTGGAGCAGGCCGCCGAGGCCCACCGCCGGCTCGCCTCCCGCCAGACCGTGGGCAAGATCGTGCTGATCCCGTAAGGTTCCGCCGAAGGCCCGCGCGGACCCATGCGCCCGCTCACCGACCCCTCAGGGATCCGTTGGCGGACCCATCTCGCCCTGGAGGCGGCGGATGGCTCGGCCTGGCCGCCAGCCGCCTGGCGCCCGGTGGAGGAATCCCCAGCGGCCGGGCGGGATCTCCACGGGGCCTTCGAGGAGCGCCGGGAGGTCTTCCAGGCGGAAGGCTGGGAGGCGATCCGGATCTGGCGCCATTACGGGGAGGCGACCGGTGTCCGCCTGCTCCTGCGCCGGCGGGGCCGTACCCCCATCGCCCTCCGCCGGATGGCGATCCTGACGGGCCCGTTGGAAGCCCCTTCCCCTCCCACGCGCTGGCGGTTCTATCAGACGGGGTTCCACTCCTGGAGTTTCAGCGGGACCACCCGCGCGACGGATCCGGACGTCGGCACCCGGCTGGGGCGGCTGGCCGCGCCCATGGCCTTCGATGTGGCTCTCCCCCCTGGGCCCCGAGGGGTGCGCCGGAGCGACTTCGTCGCTGCGCTGATCCTCGGGGAGCGGGCGCTGGTCCTCGGGCAGGTCACCACCGCCGATCAGTTCGTGAAGATCGAGCTGGATCTGCGGGGCAGCCCCCAGCTCCGTGTCTGGGCTGAACTGGATGGGATCTCCATCGCTCCTGAGGAGGAAATCGCATCGGAATGGATCTGGGTGGAGGGGCGCGCGGCGGCGGACCCCGATCCCTTCGGGAGCTATGCGGAGGCCGTGGCCCGGGCGATGCGCCCTCGAGCGGCACCCCAGGCCCCATCCGGCTGGTGCTCCTGGTATTTCTACTATACCGGCGTGCAGGCCTCAGACATCCTGGCCAACCTGGACGCTCTCGCCGCGCTTCGAGATCGCCTCCCCATCGATCTCATTCAAATAGACGACGGCTACGAGGCCGCGGTGGGAGACTGGACCCGGTTCCGCTCGGGCTTCCCCGATGGGGTCGCCCCGCTCGCCCAAGCCATCCGCCGGAAGGGATTCCTCCCGGGCCTCTGGCTGGCCCCCTTCCTGGCCTGGCCGGAAGCCCCCGTGGCCCGGGAACACCCCGACTGGCTGCTGCGCGACGCGCAGGGCCGGCCTGTCTCCGCCGGGTTCAACTGGTTTCGATGGCTGCGCGCGCTGGACCCCACGCATCCGGGCGTGGAGGAATGGCTCCGAGAACTCGTCGCCACAGCGGTTCACCGGTGGGGGTTCCCCTATCTCAAACTGGACTTTCTCTACGCGGCCGCGCTCCCCGGGCATCGCTACGACCGGAAAGCGACGCGAGCGCAGGCCCTTCGGCGGGGCCTGCAGGCGATCCGCGAGGCCGCCGGCGAGGAGGCCTTCCTGCTCGGATGCGGTTGCCCCCTGGGCCCGGCCATCGGCCTGGTGGACGGCATGCGGATCGGCCCGGATGTGGCGCCGCACTGGGCACCTCGGATGTTCGGGCTGAGCCTCCCCTTCCGCCGGGAGCGGAGCCTCCCCGCCCTTCGCCACGCGGTCCGCAACGTCCTCAACCGCTCCTGGATGCACCGGCGGTGGTGGTGGAACGATCCCGATTGCCTGCTCCTGCGCGCCCGAGAGACGCGCCTCTCGGAGGCGGAGGTGCGCCTGCAGGTGACCGCCGTCGCCTTGAGCGGCGGGATGGTGCTGGACAGCGATCCCGTGTGGGCGTTACCGGAGGAGCGCCTGGCCCTTTGGTCGGCGATGCTCCCTCCCCATGGGAGGCGACCGGAGATCGTGGACGGATTCGAGCGGGAGTTCCCCCGCATCCTCCGCTTGCGGGGGGACCTCGCCGGCGCGCCGGTGGTCTGGATCGGCCTCTTGAACCCGGAGGATCACCCCTGGGAGGAGGAGATCCCCCTCGAGGCCCTGGGGCTCCCGGGATCGTTCTGGGGGTTCGAGTTCTGGTCCCGCACCGTGCGACGGCTGGAGGGCCGGCTCCCAGTGGCGCTGCCACCCCACGACGCCGCCCTCTGGACCCTGCGGCCGATCCAGCCAGGCCTTCAATGGGTGGGGTCCACGCTCCGCCTGCCTCCGGGGCTCGAGGTCGTGGGGCGGGAGGAAGGGGAAGCCCGGGGGCGCTGGACGCTGCTGCGGGAGCCGCGGACGGAGGGGCGAGTCTGGTTCCAGATCCCCGCAGGAAGGGTGTTCTTTCGGTGGAACGGAGAGTCTGTAGCGGCTATGGCAGTCGGATCCGGGATCTGGGCGGTCGAGCTGGCGTTTCAGGGTCGGGGGGATCTGGAGGCCTTCATCGGATAGCGAATCGCCTTCGGGCAAGGGGATCGGCGGATTGAACCAAGATCGATTC
>JBEPYX010000092.1:0-6623 GCA_041641155.1 Thermoflexus sp. | reverse complement strand
AGGATGATCGGGAGGTCCGCGATGGCTCGTTTCGCGATGGGGATCGATGTGGGAACCAGTGGGGTGAAGGGCGTTCTGATCGAGCCGGGTGGGAGGTTGGTGGCGGAGGCCTATGCCCCTCATGATCTCCGTTCCCCCTATCCGGGATGGTCTGAGGAGGATCCGGCGGACTGGTGGCGCGGGGTGGTTTCGGTCTGCCGGCAACTTCTTGTGGATCGGGATCCGCGAGAGGTGGCCGTGGTCGGATGCAGCGGGATGGTGCCTGCCCTCGTCCTGCTGGACGAGGGGGGAAACCCCCTGCGTCCGGCCATCCTCCAGAACGATGCACGAGCCATAAAGGAGATCGAATGGCTTCGTCGGAACCTGGACCAGGAGCAGCTTTTCGCCCGGACCGGTGGCTACACCAATCAGCAGCATGTGGGACCTCGCCTGATGTGGATCCAGCGGCATGAGCCGGAGATTTGGCGTCGCACCCGCCTTGTCTTGGGTTCCTATGATTATATTGCTTACCGGTTGAGCGGAGCATGGTCGCTGGAGATCAACTGGGCGGTGGAAAGCGGCCTGTTCGACATCTATCGACGGACGTGGGATGAGATGTTCTTGCAAGCGAGCCATCTCCGGGAGGAACTGTTCCCACCTGTGCGTTTTCCCACAGAGATCATCGGTGAGGTCACGCGGGAGGCGGCGGAGGCGACAGGTCTGGCGCCGGGAACGCTGGTGGCGGCTGGGAGCGCGGATCATGTCGCCTCCGCGTTGGCCGCCGGCCTCCGGGAGCATGGGGATCTGTTAATCAAGTTCGGCGCCGCAGGAGATATTCTGTATTGCATGGATCGCCTGGAGACTCATCCCCGGCTTTACATCGATTATCACGATATCCCTGGGCGTTACCTTCTGAACGGGTGCATGGCGGCTTCCGGGTCTCTGGTGAAGTGGTTTGTCACCCAGGTGCTGGGGGAAGAAGGTGGGTCCGCAACCTACCGTCGACTGGATGAGGAGGCCGCGGCTGTCCCACCCGCTTCCGATGGCCTGATCGTCCTGCCTTATTTCCTTGGAGAGAAGACCCCGCTCTTTGATCCGGAAGCCCGGGGGGTCTTCTTCGGGCTTACCCTGAGCCACAGCCGGGGTCATATGTTCCGCGCCATCCTGGAGGCGGTGATCTATGGATTCCAGCATCATCTGGAGATCCTACAGGAGCGTGGCTATCCCATTCGACGGGTGCTGGCCACCGACGGCGGGGTGCGCAGCGAGCTGTGGCGTCAGATCGCCGCGGATGTTCTGGGGCTTCCGGTGGAGTCTCATCCCGGGCATCCTGGCTCGGCCTTGGGGGTGGCTTTCGTGGCCGGGATCGGTGCTGGCCTGTTCCAGGATTGGGCGGAGATCGAGGCCTTTGCGGGTCCGGCTTACTGGAATGAACCGAACCCCGAAGCCCACCGACGGTATCAGGAGGCCTACCGCCTTTATCGGGACCTTTACGAAGCCCTGAAATCGCTTTTCCCTCGCGCGGGCCAACTGTCTGGAGGGTGAAACTCCACATGGTCACACGCCAGATTACCTTAAGTTCCAATGATTTTCTCCAAGGAGGCTCATCCATGGGACGCCTGGATGGACAGGTTGCGGTGGTAACCGGCGCGGGGACCGGGATCGGGGCGGCTATCGCCCGAACCTTGGCTCGGGAGGGGGCTTATGTCGCCGTGACGGATATTAACGAGGAATGGGCCCGTCAGGTTGCGGAAGAGATCCGCCAATCCGGTGGGGTCGCGGAATTCTGGCGTCTCGATGTCACCCGGAAGGCGGACAACGTCGCGGTGATGGATGCTGTGGTCACCAAATGGGGACGCCTGGATATAGTCTGCGCGAACGCTGGGGTTTCCACGATGAACTGGGCGAAGGACCTCACGGAGGAGGAGTGGGATTATAACTTCAACGTGAACACGAAAGGGGTGTTCTTCACCTGCCAAGCCGCTCTCCCCCACATGATCCGCCAGGGCGGCGGCCGCATCATCATCACGGCGTCCATGGCCGGCCATCGGGCCGTCCCGTTGCTGGCGCACTATGCGGCCTCCAAGTGGGCGGTGATCGGCTTCGGCCTGAGTTTGGCGGTGGAAGTGGGCAAGTATAATATCAAAGTTAATCTGATCTGCCCTGGGTTTGTCCGCACATCGATGCAGGAGCGCGAGATCGTGTGGGAGGGGCAGCTGCGGGGGATGGATCCGGAAGCCGTGCGCGCGGAGTATGTGAGCAAAACCCCGCTGGGGCGGATCGAGGAACCTCAGGACGTGGCCAACGCCGTGCTGCTGTTGTGTCTGCCCGAGGCCGATTTCATCACCGGTGCGGTTCTGGATGTGACGGGCGGGGCCCATCTCACGTAGCGCTCGGTCCCGCGCTCCCTTCGGTGCGGGAGATTTTTTCTCAGATCGAGATACGACAAATGGGCGATCTTCGGGGACACATCGAACCGATCGGGATCTCGCTGGGGATTGGGTTGCTGATCGGGCTGGAGCGGGAATGGGCGCATAAGGACGTGGGGTTGCGCACTTTCGCCCTGGCGGCGCTGGCGGGGTGCCTGGCCTGGCTGATCCATCCCGTCGCCGCCTTCCTGGTCCTGGCCGCGGCGATCGCCCTGGTGAGCATCCTCAATATCCGCAGCATGTTGGTGGACCGCTCCCTGGAGATGACGACTTCGGTGGCCCTGCTGGTGACGCTGCTCCTGGGGATCATGGTCGCGAAGGGGTATTTCCTGGCGGCGGCGGCTACCGCAGTGCTGGTGACGATGCTCCTGGCCTGGAAGGCGGAGCTGGTCCGCTTTACCGTAGGGCTTTCCCTGGAGGAGCTGCGCTCCATTGTGCTGTTCGGGGTGCTGACGCTGGTGATTTATCCCCTCCTACCGGAGGGCTTGCCCCCCACCGTGGATCCCATGGGCCTGGTCAACCTGCGGGCGGCGTGGCTGGTGGTCGTGATCCTTTCGGCGATCGGCCTGGTGAACTATGCGCTGCTGCGGCTTTACGGCGCCCGGGGGATCCATTTCACCGGGATCCTCGGTGGGCTGGTGAACAGCACGGCGACGGTTTCGGAGCTGGCCCGACGGTGTCGAGGACAAGAGGAGAAAGCGATGGACCTGGCCCTGGAGGGGATGCTGCTGGCCAACATCGCCATGATGGCCCGAAACGGCCTGATCCTGGGGATCTTCGCGCCGGCCGCGCTGCTCCACGGCTGGCTGGCGGTGGGGCTGATGGCTGGCCTCACGGGGCTGATGGTCCTTCGGATCCTCCGGCAGAACGCGTCTTCGGCCGCGCCAGCGATCCGCCTGGCTTTCCCCTTCTCGCTGCGCCATAGCTTGCTCTTCGGGACGTTTTATCTGGTGATCCGGGCGGCCGTGGCGCTGGCGGATCGATTCCTGGGGCCGGGCGGATTTATGGTGGCAACGTTTCTGGGCGGGCTGGTGAGCAGCGCCTCGACAGCGGCGGCGGCGGCGACCCTGGCCGCGCAGGGGCAGATTTCGATGGAGGCGGCAGGGCTGGGGGTGGTGCTGGCTTCCATGGCCAGCCTGCTCTTCCACGTGCCGATGGCCCGGCTGGGTGGGTTGCGGGGCCCCTGGTTGCGCCGCCTGGGATGGGCTTCCATCCTCACGGTCCTGGTGGGGATCCTCGGCTTGGCCGTCGAAGGATGGGGGTGAAACCGAACGATCCGAGGCTTCTGGGGCCGCGGGGCATGGAAGGTGTCCCCCACGGCCCCAGAAGGAGGAGTAGATATTCCCTCTGCCGAAGCGGGAGCCCGGCGGCGGAAGTTCTGTTCGTCTTCTACCTGAGATCAGCCCGGGCTTTCAGCAAGGCGAAGTGATCCATCGGCCCATACGCGCCCCGGCCGAGTTTAAAGGCCCGGGAGGCCTGGAGGATCGCGGTCAGATAATCTTTCGCCTGGCGCATGGCCTCCAGGGGCGGGAGACCCTTGGCCAGCCCCGCTGCGATGGCCGAGGCAAAGGTGCACCCTGTCCCATGGGTGTTCACGGTGTCCACCCGTGGGGCGTCCAGCTCATAGAAATCCCGTCCATCGAACGCGATGTCCACGCTATGATCATCCCCTTCCAGGTGGCCGCCCTTCACCACCACCCAGCGCGGCCCCATCCCGTGGATGATCCGCGCCGCCTCTCGCAAATCTTCCCGGCTTCGTAAATCTCGCCCCACGAGCGCGCGCGCCTCATGGAGGTTTGGGGTGACCACCATCGCCAGGGGGAAGAGGTGACGGATCAGCGCGTCCTGGGCCTCCGGGCGAAGGAGGGGATCCCCGCTCTTGGCCCGCATGACCGGATCGACGACCAGACGCTCCACGCGGTATTCCCGCATTTTCCCGGCGACCACCTCGATGATGGCGGCATTCGCGAGCATCCCCGTTTTCACCGCGTCGGCGCCGATGTCGCCCAGCACCGAGTCGATCTGGGCCGCCACGAACTCAGGGGGGAGTTCAAAAACCGCCTGGACTCCCTGGGTGTTCTGGGCGGTGAGGGCGGTGAGCACGCTCATGCCATAAACGCCCAGCGCGCCAAAGGTCTTCAGATCCGCCTGGATGCCTGCCCCCCCGCCAGAATCCGATCCGGCGATCGTTAGGGCGCGAGGGAGAGGGGTCATCGCCATCCTCCTGATCTGAGGATTGCAGAGCTCGGCGAGGGCTGGGCCCTGATCCCGCCTCCATCCGTTAAGCGCCAGAGGGGGAGCGCTTCTCCCGCTCGGCCAGCGCCGCATCCACCGCCCGTCGCAGGGCGCGCGCGGCGGCTTCCGGATCGGGCGCCTGGGTGATGGCGGAGATCACAGCGACCCCAGCAGCCCCCACACGGATGCACGCGGCGGCGTTCTCCGGGGTCACTCCGCCGATCGCTACCACCGGAAGCCGGGTGGAGCGGACGACGGCGGCCAGCCCCTCTAATCCGATGAGAACCGGGTTCGTCTTGGAAGCCGTGGGGAAGATGGAGCCCGATCCCAGATAATCGGCGCCGGCGGCCTCCGCCGCCTGAGCCTGCGCCGGGGTGCGGGCGGAGACCCCGATGAGGGCCTGAGGGCCCAGAAGGCGCCGCGCCACCTCCGGGGGGAAATCCTCTTGGCCCAGGTGGACCCCGTCGGCATGGAGCGCCATGGCCGCATCGACGCGATCATTGATGAGGAAGGGGACCCCATACCCTTGGCAGAGCGCCCGCAGGGCTTCCCCGAGCCGGAGCATCTCCCGCAGCGGCCCGGATTTCCAGCGCAACTGCATGACCGTGATTCCCCCCTTAAGGGCCGCTTCCGCGATCTCCAGCGGCGATCGCCCGAAGGTGAGCGCCGGGTCCAGAACCAGGTAAACGCGCAGGTCCAGCGCCATCCCATGAGCTCCTTCAGGGGCGATCTTCCATGGGGAGGGATAGAGGGGCGCGAGGAGCAAACCTGTGGCGACCGTCCCTCCGCCGGCATGACCCGGATCAGGTTCGATGGGTCGGCGCCGGGGCCGGCAAACGGCCGGCAAGGCACCCTCTCAGCCCGCTTTCCCGCAGACTCCCCACGTCGCCTGGAAGCACTCGCGCTAGCGATAGTGTAGCGCGCGGGGGAACCGGCTGTCAAGCGCGCGGCGGGACCATTGAAGGCACGGGAACCCGATCGGGCCCCCGTAACCTTCTCCCCTGGATCCCCGACATGATAAGCGGACCACGCCGCTCCGGGAGGGTGGGAGCACAGAAATAGGAGGCTTTCCATGAAAGGGAAACGACGTTTAGGCATCCTAGGTCTCGGGTTGCTGTTGCTCCCCCTGGCCGCCTGCATGGCCGCTCCCTCCACCGGCGACCGCACGACGGTACGCTGGACCGGGACGGTGGAGGCCATTCGGCCCGACGGCCTCCAGGTCTCCGGACAGCAAGTCCGCTGGACAGGCCAAACCCAGATCCTCGGGGAGATCCGTGTGGGATCCCCGGTGGAGGTCGAAGGAATCCAGGTGGATGGTGCCGTGAATGCCCTCGTGATCCGTGCGCAGCCAGCCGAAGGATCGGTGGAATTCCGAGGCATCGTCGAGGCGATCCAACCCGATGGCTACCGGATCGCCGGGCGGACCGTGATCGTCACCGCCACCACCCAAATCGAAGGCCCTATCGCCGTGGGGAGCCTGGTGGAAGTCCATGGGATCCCCCAGCCGGACGGGATCATCCTAGCCCGGCGGATCCATCGGGAGGAAGAGGATCGGCCAGACATCGAGTTCACCGGGATCATAGAGGCCGCGCTCCCCAACGGGTATCGGATCTCCGGCCAGACGGTGATCGTCACCGCCACCACCCAAATCGAGGGCCCCATTGCCGTGGGGAACCTGGTGGAAGTCCAGGGGATCCCCCAGCCCGATGGGACCATTGAGGCTATCCGGATCCGCCTGAAGGGAGAGGTCCGGTTTGAAGGAGTGGTGGAAGCGATCCGGCCGGACGGCTACCGGGTGAGCGGCCACACGGTCGTGGTGACGGGCACGACGCGGGTGAAGGGGCCCATCGCGGTGGGGGATTGGGTCGAGGTGGAGGGCTTCCTCCAAGGGGGCGGCCAAATCATCGCGCGCGAGATCCGGGTGCGGAAGGCCCCCCAAGCGGCCGAGGTCGAGTTTAAGGGGCATGTGGAAGCCATCCT
>JBEPYX010000091.1:0-6635 GCA_041641155.1 Thermoflexus sp. | reverse complement strand
GGGAATGGGCCGGATCGCCCCCGCCCGCCCTGCGCGCCCGCCTCCGGCTGGGGCTGATCGGTGGCTTGGCGGCGAGCGTGCGCTACCAGAACGCCACGCTGCTGATCTGGCCGGCCCTGGAGGACCTGGCCCATCTCCCCCGCGCGCCTCGAGCGGCGATCGGCCGGCTGTTGGGGCTAGGGGTAGGGGCGGGGATTGGGTTCTTCCCCCAGATGATCGCCTGGCGGGTGGTGTTCGGACGGTGGATCGTGGGGAACCCTTATAGCGTGGCGGGGGTGGGGTCCCTGGACTGGCACGCCCCGCACGTCCTCGACGTGCTGTTCTCCACCGATCGGGGCCTGTTCGTGTGGACGCCGATCGCCCCCCTCGCCCTGATCGGGATCCTCCAGCCGCTGAGGTCATGGCGCCCCGCATGGGCCCGCTTCCTTATCGCCCAGGGGCTGGCCCAGGTGTATATCGTGGGGTCGTGGAGCGCGTGGTCCGGCGCGGCCGCCTTCGGCCCCCGCCTGCTCATCGGCCTGGTCCCGGCCTTCGCCCTGGGGCTGGCAGCGCTGTTCGAAGCCATTGTACGCCGGTGGGGGGCGCGCCCGGTGGCGGCGTGCAGCCTGGCCGCCATCGTGTGGAACCTGATCCTGCTGGCCCGATATGGGCTGCAGGACATCCCGCGGATGGGCCCGGTGCCCCTGACGGAGCTCTGGCTGGGCCAGTTCACGTTCCTCCTCCGGCTCATCGACGGGTGGGGGGGCGCCTCCCGGCTGGAGCTGTTGATCCGCGCGCTGCAGCGCCAGGGGCCGTGAGCGAACCCTGAAACCGGGAGGAGCGATGCGCACGGCGGAGTGGGTCTGGGAGATCCGAGCGGAGTTCCCCGCCCTGGGGCGGGAGATCGAAGGGCGGACGCCAGTGTTCTTAGACGGACCCGGGGGCTCCCAGGTGCCCCGCCGGGTGGTGGAGGCCATGGCCGCGGCGATGGTGGAGGCCAACGCCAACACCCACGGCGCCTTCCCCACCAGCCGGCGGGTGGAGGCCCTCATCGCCGCGGCTCGGCAGGCAGCCGCCGACCGGCTCGGCGCCACACCCTCGGAGATCGTCTTCGGCCCGAATATGACCACGCTGACCTTCCCCATCGCCCGAGCCATCGGGCGGTGGGAGTCACCCGGCTGGACCCCGACGCCAACGTGGCGCCGTGGCTGACTCTGGCGGAACGCGGGGTGGTCATCCGCTGGGTGGATTTCCACCCGGAGGACGGCATGCTGGATCTGGAAGGGCTGGCGCGGGTGCTCTCCGAGCGCACCCGCGTGGTGGCCGTGGGCTACGCCTCCAACGCCCTGGGCCCGGTGAACCCGGTGCGCCGGATCGTGGAGATGGCCCACGCGGTCAGCGCCTGGGTCTACGTGGACGCCGTGCACGCCGTCCCCCATCTGTTCGTGGATGTGAAGGAACTGGGGTGCGATTTCCTGGTCTGCTCCGCTTACAAGTTCTTTGGGCCCCACGTGGGCATCCTCTACGGCCGGTGGGATCGGCTGGCCGCCCTCCGGCCGGATCAGGTGCGCCCGGCGCCGGATCGGCCGCCGGAGTCCTTCGAGACGGGAACCCAGAACCACGAGGGGTTAGCGGGGCTGACGGCCGCGGTGGAGTATCTGGCGGACCTGGGGCGGCGGTTCGGGCGCCCGACGGATCCCTCGCGGCGGGCGGCCATCCGAGCGGCGATGTCCCGGATCCGGGAGCACGAGCGGGCCCTCTGCGCTCGGCTGCTGGAAGGGCTGGCGGAGATCCCAGGGGTGACGATCTATGGGATCCCGACGATGGACCGGTGGGCGGAGCGGGTGCCCACGGTCTCCTTCCGGGTGAGGGGGCAACCTCCACGGGCGGTCGCGGAGGCGCTGGGGCGGGAGGGTATCTCCGTGTGGGACGGGAATTTCTATGCCCTGGGGGTCACCGAGCGTCTGGGCCTGGAGGGGCAGGGAGGGTTGGTCCGCGTGGGCGCCTTACACTACAACACGGTAGAGGAGATCGATCGGTTCCTGGAGGCCCTGCGCCGCTTCCTGACGGGACGCTGAGACGCTCATCACCCACCCGCGCGAGGCGCGCATGGCTCACCACACCCGGCAGATCAGCCCTTTGAGGTATTCGGATTCGGGGAACGTCAGGCGGATCGGGTGATCGGGGGCTTGGGAGAGCTTCTCCAGGATCTGGACCTCACGGCCGGCGTCCTCGGCGGCGGCGAAGACGATCTTCTGAAAGAGGTCCGGCGAGACCAGGCCGGAGCAGGAGAAGGTGATCAACACCCCCCCGGGGCGGATCAGGCGCAGGGCCTGAAGGTTGATGTCCTTGTAGCCGCGGGCAGCCCGGGCGAGATGGGCCTGGGAGGAGGCAAACTTGGGCGGGTCCAGGATCACCGCGTCGAAGCGGCGGCCCTGGGCGTAAAACCTTCGCAGTACCTCAAAGGCGTCGCCTGTGATGTTCTCGAAACGGTCCTCCCCGAAGCCGTTCAGCCGCAGGTTCTCCGCCGCCATGGCCAGGGCCTCCGCGGAGGTGTCCACGTTGACCACCACGCGCGCTCCCGCGGCCAGGGCGTAAACGGCGAAGGCCCCGGTGTAGGCGAAGGCGTTCAGGACCTCCCCAGCGCCTTGCAGGTATGCAGCCGCCCGCCGGCGGTTCTCCCGCTGGTCCAGGTAGAACCCGGTCTTGTGGCCGCGCCGGAGATCCACGACGAACCGATGCCCGTGCTCGAGGATCACCATGCGCTCCGGCGGTGTCTCACCGGCCAGGACGCCGCAGCGGGGGGGAAGCCCCTCCTTCTCCCGGACGTCCACATCGCTACGCTCGTAGATCCCGCGAGGCTGGAAGCGCTCCTGCAGGAGCCGGACCAGGGTGGGCTTCCACCGCTCGATCCCCAGGGTCAGGGACTGGAGGACCAGGAAGCGGTCGTAGCGATCGACAACGAGGCCGGGCAGGCCATCGCTCTCGGCGAAGACCAGCCGGTAGGCGGTCGTGTGCGCCTCCAGACGCAGGGCGCACCGGGCCTGCCAGGCCCGCTCCAGCCGGCGCTCCCAGAAGGCCTCATCCACCTCCTCCTCCGGATCCCAGGTGAGCAGGCGGGCCAGGATCTGGGAGCGGCGGTTGAGATAGCCCCGGGCCAGCCATTCCCCGTCCAGGGTGAACACCTCCACCAGGCCGCCGTCCTCCACGGGCCCCTCCAGGCGGCCCAGGGACCCGGAGAACACCCACGGGTGGTGCCGGCGAACCGGCCGGTCGTGGCCCGGCTTCAAGTAGAGCCGGGGCCGATGGGTTGGACCCTTCCCCATCGGGGTCGAGCGCCCTCCTCACGGTCTGCGCTTTATCTTACCTCCGGCGTAAGGAGGTTCGGAGCTATTCGGAGGGCGGGCGGGGCGCCTCGAAGGCCTGGCGGTGGACGGCGCGGAGGCGCTTGGGGGAGACCCGGGCGTAGCGCCGGGTGGTGGTCGGGGAGACATGCCCGAGCAGATCCTGCACCGCCGCCAGATCCCCGGTGGCCTCCAGCACCCGGGTGGCGAAGGCGTGGCGGAATTGATGGGGCGTCAGGATCTGCTCCAGCCCGGCCTCCCGGGCCAGGACGGCCAGCGCCCGTCGGACCCCCTCGGGGGTCAGGGGGCGGACCGAATCCCCGGCGCCGCGGTCATGGCGTGCGAACAAGGGGCGCTGGTCCACGGCCTTGCCCCGGGCCCCGGCGTCCCGGGCCTGGAGGTAGACCTCCAAGGCGCGGACGGCCTCCGCGTCCAGGAAAGCTAGCCGCTCCCGGCCCCCCTTCCCATGGCGCACCCAGAGGATCCCCTGGACGGGATCGAAATCCCCCCGCCGCAGCGCCACCAGTTCCCCCACCCGGATCCCGCTGCTGCGCAGGGTGAGGAGCAGCGCCAGATCCCGGAGGCGGAGGAGCTCTCGGCGGCGGGAGCGCCCCGGTGGGCGGGCGCGGGCGGCCTGGAGCAACGCCTCAACGGCCTCGGCGCGGGGGAGCCGGGGGAGGGGTGAGGCGGACCGGCCGCGCTGGGCGCGCAACTCCCGGAGCAAGCGGCGGGCCCGCTCGGCGGGCAGCGACCACCATCCTTCATCCAGAAGGAAATTCACCCAGCCGACCAGCGCCGCGAGGTACGTTTGGCGGGTGGCCGCCGGCAACGCCCGGCCCTCCGCCCGATAGCGTCCCTCGAGATACGTGATGAAATCCGCCACGATCGTTGGGTCCAGATCCGCCAACGTTCGCTGATCCGGATCCAGATCGAGGGCGCTGAGATACTCCAGGAAGCGGTGGAGGGCCGTTCGGTAGGTCTGGACCGTGCGGGGGCGCCGTCCGTAACGGACCGCGATGGCCTCTAGGAACGCCGCCACGGCGCTTCGCAGCCGGATCGCCTCGCTCATCGTGGGGTTCCCTCGCTGATCCAGTGTCCGATTTTAACCCGGATTTTCTTCGGGGGTCAGGCTGCGGAGGAATCGGATAGGAGAGCGTCGAGAAGGGGAGGGCATCCACGAGATGTGCGCCCTCGATTTCGGCGATCGGCTTGCCGGAAGATCCGCAGCGGTTGCGATCGGCTGGAACCGATCGGAGACTTGGGCGCCTCCTTCCGGCTCCTCGCGATGGGTCTGGGGGAGGGGATGGCCCTCGGTCGGGGAGATCGCCCCAGCCGGGAGTCGGGATTTTGGTTTGTTTAAGGTTCATTATGCAAACCAAAATAGCGGCCCTCCTGAGCCCCTCCCCCCATCCATCCCCCTCTTCACCCTTCCTCAGCGCTCGGATGGAGATCCGCCTGCAGCCCCTCATGGATCGCCAGGAAATCCTCCGCTGTCCGAGCGGCCGCGATCTTGCCCGATCGCGCCCCATATCCCCAACATCGCTCCGTCACCCCCAACCATCGGGCCGCGGTTGGCCATGATCATCGCCCCCTCTCCCGGGAGGATCACGGCGTGGAGAACGCTACGCCCTGCTCCCGCAGGCTCACATAGCGCCCCCGTCCGATGATCAGGTGGTCCAGCACCTCGATCCCCAGCAGCCGCCCGGCAGCGATCAGATCCCGTGTGATGGCCAGATCCTCCGCGGAAGGGGTGGGATCGCCGGAAGGATGGTTGTGGGCAACGATCAGGGAGACAGCGTTGCGCCGGATCGCTTCCCGGAAGATCTCCGCCGGGCGCACCAGGGTGGTGTTGACGTTCCCGACGTAGAGCGTGGGGGTGGCCAGCACCCGCCCCCGCGTGTCCAGCAGCAGGACGCGTAGGGTCTCCTGCTCCAGGTCCGCCATGTCGGCCAGCAGCACATAGGCATCGTGGGCGGACCGCACCTGGGGGCGTTCCTCCGGCGTGGCGGCGGCGATCCGACGCCCCAGCTCCAGCGCCGCCTGGATCTGCGCCGCCTTGGCCAGGCCGACCCCTGGGATGTTGGCCAGCTCGTAGGCCGGGGTGCGCGCGAGCCCGGCCAGGCCCCCACATGCCCGCAGCACCCGGTGGGCCAGCTGGAGCGCGTTCTCCCCCCGCCGGCCGGTCCGCAACAGGATGGCCAGAAGCTCAGCCGTCGAGAGGCTCCCCGGCCCATGCCGGAGCAGCCGCTCCCGAGGCCGTTCGGCTTCCGGGAGGTCCTTGATAGTCAGCCAGGGGATGCGCTGATCCATGGCCACTGCCTCGGTTTGTAGAGATGATAGCCATCTCTTAGAGATGCCGATCATCCGCTCCCGGTGAGCATCAGCCCGATGAAGCGGTCGGTCGGGCGGGCGGCTTCGGACCCGGCGGCCATCGCCATCGCCCCCGTGGGCTCCCCGAACCGTCCACGCCGGGCCAGGGCAGCCTGAGCGGCCTGGATCTCGGGGTCCGAGACCGCCAGGATGGCGCCGCCGGTGGCCCGCGCGGCGCGCCGGATCTCCCGGCCCCGTGGGGGATCGGCGATGGTTTCCCCCTCCCCCACGGGGATGGGGGACGCCAGACCGGCGGCGGAAGCGCGGGCCAGGGGCGCGCCGGCAACGGCCGGGACGCCGTACAGGCGGGGGAGGCGCTCGATGTAACCTGCCGCATACAGAGCCTCAAAGCCCAGGAACAGCCCGAGGGAGAGCATCCCGTGGCCCAGCGGGGGGATCCCCGCATCGGGGGCCCGTCCGAGCGGTTCCCAGATCGCCCATGCCGCGGTGGCCAGCCCCAACCGCGCGAACGGGGGATACCCGTGGCTGGCGTAGATTCCTCCCGGCTCCAGGGCCTGTTGCAGGGCCCCGGGGGCTGGTCGGCGGGGCCCAGGGACCTCCACGAGCCGGGCGCCTGGAGGCCGCATCGGGGCCTTCTTCCCCGGGGAGGCGGGAGCGGGGACGAAGAGAGTGGCCGGGATCCCGGCGCGGGCGGCTTAGGCGGCCAAGGATGCCCCTGCGTTGCCGGAGGAATCATCCAGGACCTCCCTCACTCCATGTTCGAGGAGCGCGCTCCATCCGGTGGCGGTCCCGCGGTCCTCATCCGATCCGGTCGGCATGAGGTAATCCCGTTTGGCCCACAGCCGGGGAGAGGATTCCGGCCCAGCGGCCACCGGTCGGCGGATCGCCAGATTCCTGGGCGATGGGGACGGATGGCCCGGTGGTCGAATGGGAGCGGGCGGAGAGGCTCCCATGGCCCCCCGCAGGGGCAGCGCCAGCGGG
>JBEPYX010000090.1:0-6674 GCA_041641155.1 Thermoflexus sp. | reverse complement strand
GGTTGGGGGCTGGTCCCGCCCACCGTCCTGCGATCCTCCGGCCCTTACGGGCAGGGCGCCCTCCAACTCTACATCGATGCCGATCCCGAGGAGAACTACTTCACCTTCCGGGGCGACCCGGCGCTGCGGCCGGCGCTGATGCGCCTGGCCGTCTTCGATCTGATCGTCAACAACGCGGACCGCAAGGCGGGTCATTGCCTGAGGGACCGCAATGGACGGATCTGGGCGATCGATCACGGGATCTGCTTCCACACGGAGCCGAAGTTGCGGACGGTGATCTGGGATTACCGGGGCCAGGCGATCCCGGAGGACATCGTGGCGGAGGTCCAGGCGTTTTACCAGCGTTTGAAGGAGGACGGCGGCCTGCGGGAGGCGCTGGCCCGGCTCCTGAGCCCGGAGGAGATCGCCGCCCTGGAGGAGCGGACGGCCGCCCTGTTAGCGTGCCCGGTCTTCCCCCACCCCGGGCCCTGGCGCTCTGTGCCGTGGCCGATGGTGTAGCGCGCCCTCACCCCCGGCCGATGAGGGCGGGATGAGGCTGCCCGGGTCCCCGCTGCAGAAACCCGACATACCCCTGCGGTCACGGGCGCGGGGGCTGTCTGCCTGGACCGGTCGCGTGGGGATCGGGTGGGGCTTCGGGGATTGGGGTTCAGGGTCCGGGGCGGATCTGCACCCGCACGGCATGCTGCTCATCGGTCCCATCGGGAAAAGTGCCGCCGAGCAGCCGCCCTTGCCCCCGGGGCTGGGTATAACCGTCGTTCTGCACCACGCGGGCCCGGAGCACATGCTCCCCTTCCTCCGGATGCGCCCACCGGTAGCGCCACACGGTCCAAACGTAGGGGGTCGGCCCTCGGATCAACTCCGCCTCCTGCCAGGTCTGGCCGTCGTCGGTGCTCACCTCCACCCGGGCGATCCCGACGGGCCCGGAGAAGGCGATCCCCCGGATCTCCACCGGCTGCGCCGGGAGCACCCCGGAGCGGGGGGCATCGATCCGGGAGTTGGGCTTGATGATCGCCTCCTTCGACCAGCCCTGGCCCTCCCAGTAGCCGACGTGTTCCCCGCGGATCAGCTCGATGCGGGTGATCCACTTCGGCTGCTTCATGCCGTAGCGGCCCGGCCACAGGGCCCGGAGCGGGAACCCGTGCTCCGGGGGCAGCACCTCGCCGTTCATCATATACGCGAGGATGGAATGGGGATCGCGGGCCAGATCGATCGGGATGCTCGTATGGTAGTCATCCGCAGCGTAGAGGACCACCTCCCTGGCGGTCGGGCGGACGCCCGCCATGGCCAGGAGGTCGGCCATCCGGACCCCTTTCCACACCGCATTGCCGATGAGATCCCCGCCCACCGGGTTGCTGATGCACTCCAGGGTCCGCATCTCGATCACCGCGGGCATGGCGATCAGATCCGGATAGGTCAGGCGGAGCGGCCGCTCCACCTCCCCCACGATCTCCAGGGTCCAGGTCTCCACCCGCACCCGGGGGATCCCGTCGTATTTCACCTCGTAGAACTCAGCCGTGGGGGTGATCGGGACCGGGGAATCCACCTCCCAACGCTCGGGGCCAGGCAGCTGGACGGGGATGGGGGTGCGGGGCGCAGGCGCATCGGACGCCGATTCTGGCAGGGGGAACCGCCGAGCGCACGCCGCCGCGGCTGCCCCGATCGCTCCGCCCATCAGGAATCGCAACACCTCCCGTCGCCGCCAGCGCATGGACCGCTCCTCTCTATGCGTGCGGATCCACGGGCGTCCGTTCAGGCCAACGCCTGCAGCCGCTCGGCGATCTCCTCCGGCGTGCGGGCGGGCGGCAGGCAGCGGGTCCCCACGCACACGTAGGCGGCCGGCATCCCGTCGAGGGGGAACCCTTGGGCTTGGATCGCCGGGGCATCGCGCCGCGGATCCATGGGCACTACCACCCGGGCGAAGGGATCTCCCCGCCAGGCCGCCGTTAGCAGGCCCCGCGTCGCCCCGTCCTCCATCGGGCCGATCACGTAGATGCGCACCGGCTCGGTGAGCGCCCGGTAGACGGCCAGCCCATACGGGGCCGCGGCGAAATCGTATTTCGGATACTCCTGCTCGAACGTGATCAGGGTCCGCTCCGCGATCTCCCGGGCCGAGCGATCCCCGGTGAGGTCGTGGAGGGTCAGGTAGAGCTCGGCTGCGGCGGCGTTCTCTTCCAGCAGCTTCTGACGGATCCGCAGGGCGCCGAGGGCGCGGGGATCCTCTGGCCGGTCGAAGAACCCGCCGCCCTCGGGGTCCGCGAGGGCGGATTCCATATAGGTCCGGAGTCGGGCCACGCGCTCCAGGAAGCGCGGATCGCCGGTCCGTTGAAAGGCTGCCAGGGCGGCCCGGGCGTAGTGGACCTGATCCGTGAGCAGTGGGGGGACGCCCTTCTGGTCCGCCCGCTCGCCGTGGGCGTCCACGTAGTGGTAGAGGGCGCCGACCGCGGGGTCGAACGCCATCGCCCACAGGGCATCGAGGGCGCGGAGGGCTTCCTCAAGGAAGGCAGGCACTCCCAGGAAGTCGCCTGCGATCATCCAGGCGATGGCCATCTGGCCGTTCCAGTTCACGTAAGCCGTTCGGTCCACCGCAGGCGGGGTCCGTTGCGCCCGCTCCCGGCCGGAGAGGGCGTAGTATTCCTCGTCCGCGTCCTGGCTTCCCCAGAACACCCCGCGCTCCGGGTCGTGAAGGGTGCGTCGAACATATTCGATGGCCTTCTCAGCGGCCTGTCGGAGCCCCTCGTCCTCGAGGACCTCCGCCGCGTAAAGGTAAAGGGGGATCAGGCGGGCGTGGTCCTCCAGCATCTTTTCAAAGTGGGGGAGGCTCCAGTCGCGGGTGGTGGAATACCGGAACCACCCGCCCTCCACGTGGTCATACATCCCGCCGTCGGCCATCCCGTGGAGGGTGCGGCGGACCATCTCCGCCAGCCGCTCATCCCGCCGGCCGCCGCAGACGTATTCCACCAGCAGGAGGAGGCAGGCCTCCGGATGGGGGAACTTGGGCGCTTCGCCGAAGCCGCCGTAGACCGGGTCGTAGGCGCGGGCGATCAATCCGATCAAGTGCAGGGGGATCGTCCACGAGAGCTGGGCGCCGGGCCGCGCCACGGGCCGGCTCGCCTCCTGTCGGCGGCGGGCGATCTCCTGGGCCCGACGGCGGATCTCCTCCCGGCCGGTCCGGTAATATCGAAGCACCTGCAGGAGGACCTGGCGCATTTGCATCGGGGGGATGTAGGTGGCCCCGGTGAGGATCTCGCCGTCGGGGGTGAGGAAGACGGTGGTGGGCCACCCGCCCATATTGTAGCGGGCGTTGATGTCCGGCCGGCGGTCTGTATCCACGCGGATCGGGACGAAGTAGGTGTTGATCAGCTCGGCGATCTCGGGGTCGGAATAGGTGCCGGTGTGAACCGGATCGCCGGGGATCCCGCGATCCATCACGTGGCACCAGTGGCACCAAGTCGCGGAGATGCTCAGGAGGATGGGCTTGTCCTGCTCCTGGGCCTCCCGGAATGCCGCCTCGCCCCACTCCCGCCATTGCACCCGTGTCTCTCCCATGCCCCTCCCTCCCCGCGGAACCGACGATCGAGCGCTTGCTTTCATCATACGGGTGGGGGGGAGGGCCTGCAACTTTCCGAAGCGCTCCGATCACGGGCGCCGGGAAGATCCCGCTTCCCATGGCCCCGCCCCCAGACCCGCTAAGGGAGAGGCCCGTCTTTCTCTCCTTGTGATGGCTCCACAGAGGGGGCGATCAGCGACGCGGCTGGGCTTCGGGAGTGATCCTTCACACGCGACAACTCTATTTTTAGATATAATCATTAAAGCGCTTTACTTTTCGGAGTTTTGCAGGGGAGGGAGCCGATGCGCCTTCGCGTCTGTTGGATCCTGTTGGCGTTGGGGGGGCTGATGGCCTGCTGGCCGATGCCGCGGCCGATCCCGACCGCCTCCCCCCTCCCGCCGACCCCGACGGTGGCGGGAGAGGAGCCCCTGTATCTGGCGCTGATCTGGCATCAGCATCAGCCCTTCTACCCCAAAGATCCCCAGACCGGCCTCTACACCCGCCCGTGGGCCCGCGTGCATGCGACCAAAGACTACTACGATATGGCCGCCATCTTGCGGGCTTATCCGAACGTCCACGTCACCTTCAACCTCACCCCCGTCCTCATCCGCCAGCTGAAGGATCTGGCGGCGGGGGCGAAGGATCTCTACTGGGCTCTTGCGGAGAAACCCGCGGACGCCCTCACCGATGAGGAGAAGCGCTTCCTCCTCCGCCGCTTCTTCGACGCGAACTGGGATCGGGTGATCCCGCGGTTCCCCCGCTATCAGGAGCTGCTCGAGAAACGGGGCCGCCGGGCGGATCCGGAGGCGATCGAGCGGGCGATGGCGGCCTTCACCGTCCAGGATTTCCAGGACCTGCAGGTGCTGTTCAACCTGGCGTGGTTCGATCCGGATTTCCTGACCCAACCTCCGCTGGCGGATCTGGTCCGCAAGGGGCGGGGCTTCACAGAGGCAGACAAGGAGATCGTCTTCCGGGAAACCCGACGCATCCTTCGGGAGATCCTTCCCCTGCATCGGGCGCTCCAGGACGCGGGGCAGATTGAGGTGATCACGACGCCTTACGCGCATCCGATCTTGCCGTTGCTGATCTATTCCGACCTCGCCCGCGTGGGCGATCCGGAGGCGCAGCTGCCGGATCCGCCCTTCAGCGCCCCGGAGGACGCGCGGGCGCAGCTGCAGCGGGCGGTAGCGCTGTATGAAGCCCATTTCGGCCGGGCGCCGCGAGGCCTCTGGCCGGCCGAGGGCGCGGTGGCCCAGCCCATCGTCCCCATGGTCATCGATGCTGGCTTCGTCTGGATGGCCTCCGGGGAGCCGGTCCTTGCCCGCTCGCTGGGCCGGAGCGGCTTCACCCGCGACGCCCAGGAGACAGTGGAGGACGTGGACCTCCTCTACCGTCCGTATCGGCTCTCGGATCCCCAAGGCCGTCCGCTCTTCATCGTATTCCGGGACGGCGTGCTCTCCGATCGGATCGGCTTCACATATTCGGGGATGCCCGGCGAGGCTGCGGCGGAGGATTTCATCCGCCGCCTGGAGCGCATCCGCGAGAAGGCCCGCGTGAAGGGGGTGAAAGGCCCGCTCCTGGTCTCGGTGATCCTGGACGGCGAGAACGCCTGGGAGCACTACGAGAACGACGGAAAGGCGTTCCTCCACGGCCTTTACCGGCGGCTGAACGAGAGCCGGACCATCCGGACGGTGACCCCCTCGGAGTTCCTCCAGATGTTTCCGGAGGCCGCGCGGCCGCTCCCCAAGCTGTTCCCCGGCGCATGGTTCAGCCCGAACTACGACACCTGGATCGGGGAGGAGGAGGAGCGGGCGGCGTGGACGGCCCTCCGACAGGCGCGCGCGGTGTTGAAGGACTATGAGGAGGGCCGAAAACATGCCGCGCCCGAGGCCCTGGAGCGGGCGCGGGAGGCGATGGAGTTGGCAGAGGGGTCGGACTGGTTCTGGTGGTATGGGGCAGACCAGGACAGCGGGCAGGACGATTACTTCGATGAGGCCTTCCGGTCGCTCCTCCGTCAGGCCTATGAGGCGCTGGGAGAGCCCGTGCCGGACGATCTTTCGATCCCGATCGTCGCGCCCCCTGCGGCCGAGCCAGCCGCGCCGTTCGCCGGGGCGATGACGCCGACGTTGGATGGCGAGGCGGTCCCCGGGGAATGGGAGGCGGCCGCGCGTTACGCAGGGACCGACCCCGCTCTCAGCGGGTTCTGGCTGGGGGCGGATCGGGAGCGGTTCTACCTGCGGGTGGATGGGACATGGACCGGTGACATCGCGTTCGATGTCTACATCGCCACGCCGCAACGGGCCGGACGGGCGGGGTTCTCCCTGGATCCCTTCCGACCGCGGGCCCCGCTGGGGTTCGGAGCCACCCACGCGATCCAGGTGGTCCGTCAGGGCGGGACGGTGAAGGCATCGCTGTGGCAGGCGGGGGCGGATGGGCGGTGGATCCCAGCGCCGGCCACGCCGACGGCGCAGCTGGGGAGGGGGACGCTGGAGCTGGCGGTCCCCATGGCAGCGCTGGGGACGCTCCGCGCGGGCGATCCGGTGCTTTGGCAGGTGGTGGTCTCGTGGCCCCAGGGGAGTGCGCGGCTGCCCACCGCCGGCGTCGCCCGCTTCCCGGTGCCGGATTTCGGCCTCGCCCACCCGATCCTGGACGTTGAAGATCCGGAGGGCGATGATCACGGCCCCGGGGGATATGTCTATCCCACCGATCCCGTGTTCGCGCCGCACGTCTTCGATCTGAAGCGGTTCCAGGTCGGGGCGGAGGGGGAGGATCTGGTCTTCCGCTTCGAGTTCCATGGCCCCATCCCGAACCCCTGGGGATCCCCCAACGGGCTGGCCCTGCAGACCATTGACGTCTATGTGGATCGGGATCCGGGGAAGGGGACGGGCGCGCGGTTGTTGCTGCCGGGCCGCAACGCTGCCCTGGCGCCAGGGTTCGGATGGGAGATCGCCCTGTGGGCGGAGGGCTGGACGCCGGGCATCTATGCGCCGGACGCGCAGGGGAAGCCCCAGCCGGTCCCAGGGGCCTCGTTGCGGATCACCGTGAACCCGGCCCAGCGCGTGGTCATCCTTCGCGCCCCCAAGCGGGTCTTCGGGGCTGATTTCGATCCGTGGACGGCCGCTTACCT
>JBEPYX010000089.1:0-6716 GCA_041641155.1 Thermoflexus sp. | reverse complement strand
CCCGCGGTGGGCCGGAGCAGGGCGGCCAACATCCGGACTGTGGTGGTCTTCCCGGCCCCGTTCGGGCCCAACAGGGCGACGATCTCGCCGGGACGGACCTCGAGGTGGACGTCCTCAACAGCCACAACAGGGTCGAAGACCTTTCGAAGCCCTTCCGCGAGGATCATCGTTGACCACGCTCCGGCGCGCTCAGCAGCCGCATCGCCCGCCAGGCCCGCTGGGCCGCGGTGAGGTGGGCGAGGACGGCGAACAGGATCAGCAGCGGCCCATACCATCCGGTGAGCAGGGCGATAGTGATGACGAGGAAGCGCTCCCAGCGGGTGAAGAAGCCCTCGCGCAGGGAGAGCCCGAGCCCCTCGCCCCGGGCCCGGGTATAGCTCACCATTAGGGCGCCCAGCAGAGCCACCCCAGCGATCCAGCCGCCCCAGGCCATCCCCGCGCGCTGCCAGGCCGCCCCCATCCCCAGGAGGATCGCGGCGTCGCTGTAGCGATCCAGGGTGGAGTCCAAGAAGGCTCCGGCGGGCGAGGCCTTCCCCCACCCCCGGGCCAGGGCGCCATCCAGGGCGTCGCACAGCCCGCCCAGCACCCACAGCAGCGCCGCCCCTCCCCGGAGGTCCAGCCCGGCCATGATCCCGGCCCCCACGCTCAGCAGGAAGCCAAGCGCGGTCACCGCGTTCGGATGGATTCCCCAGCGGTCCAGGGGATGCGCGAGCCTGGCCAGCCAAGGGCCTGCCCGTTCCCGCCATCGCTCCGCGCCCATCCCGGTCCTCCCATCGCCTGGGGAAGGCAAGCTATCCAAGAAGCGACATGACGTTGGGACAACAGGGATCCGTCGGCCTGAACAATTCTCAGTAAGGCCGCGCCAGCAGGCGGTAGCTGTTGGGCTGGCGGGCCTGGAGGACCTGGAGCTCCTCCCGCTGGCGGCGGACCTCCTCCAGATCCACGCGGGCCATCACATAGCCTTCGGTGGGCTCGTCCAGCGAGGCGAAGATCTGGCCCCGCGGCCCAACGATCATCGAGTCGCCGACGAACTCATATGTGACCTCTTTGCCGATCCGATTGGCCCCGACCAGGAAGAACGTGTTCTCCAGCGCCCGCGCCCGGGCGAGGATCCGCCACTCCTCCCGCAGGGGTTGCTCCCAGGCGGCGGGGACCGCCAAAAGCTCCGCACCGCTCAAGGCCAGTACCCGCGCTGCCTCCGGGAAGAGCAGATCCCATCCCAACAACACCCCCAGCATCCCGAACTCGGTCTCGAAAACCGGGAACCGGTAGCCGCCCCGGAAGAGCAACCGCTCTTCCCCTTTGAGGTGGACCTTGTGGTAAGCGCCCAGGGTCTCCCCGTCCGGTCCGATCACCACTGCGGAGTTGTAGAGGATGGTCTCCACCCGCTCCCGCACGGCCATCCCGAACACCACGTGGACCCCGAACTCTCTCGCCCGCTGGGCGATGCGATGGGTGGAAGGCCCGGGGATCCGCTGCGCCCACTCGGTGAAACGGGCTCCGCACTCATAACCGGTGGTCACCAACTCGGGGAAGACGATGAGGTCCACCCGCTGCTCGCTGGCGACCCGGGCGATCCACTCCGCCATGCGGGCCAGGTTGTCTTCCACGGCGTTCAACCGGACATCCATCTGGACGGCGGCGACGGTGATCTCGCGCATGAGATCCTCCCGCGGGGGTGGGGATGACCGTATCGAATTCCGGCGATCGGATGGGGACGGAGGAAAGGTTTTTCAACCTCCCCGGGTCTCTTGCTATTATACTGGAGGCGCAGCCATCTCTCCCATCGGATCGTTGCCCAAGAAGGGCGGGCGCGCCGGAGGCGGCGCAGCGGAAGATCAGCGGGGGAAACGGAGCTTCTCGATCCGCGCCCGGGGTGAGCAGGGGGTGGTGGTTGCTGTGTGACTCCCCCGCGGTTTGGATCCTTGGAGCAACCCGATTCGATTATGGTGGCCCGGAAGCCGATGGTCGCCCTGGTGGGGCGACCCAATGTGGGGAAGTCCTCGCTCTTCAATCGCTTGATCGGCCAGCGGCTGGCCCTGGTGGACGAGCGGCCGGGGACGACGCGGGATCGCCTGCATGGGGAGGTGATCTGGAACGGGTTCGCGTTCACCCTGGTGGACACGGGGGGTCTGGAGGTGTTGCCGCCGAAGGTCGAGGCGGGGCTCCGCCCGGCCCAGCCCCTGGCCGAGGATTCCGCCGCGTTCATCCCACAAATCCGAGCTCAAGCGGAGATCGCCATCGCCGAGGCCGACGTCCTGGTCCTGGTGGTGGATGCCCAGGCCGGTCTCACCGCCGCCGATGAAGCGGTGGCCGAGATCCTTCGACGGACGCGGAAGCCGGTTCTGGTGGCGGCCAACAAGGCGGACAACCCGGCCCTGCGGGAGGCGGCGGTGGAGTTCTACCGGCTGGGGCTGGGCGAGGTCTACCCGATCTCCGCGCTCCACGGGACCGGCATCGGCGAGCTGCTGGATGCTATCGTGGCGGCCCTCCCGCGCCTGGCGGAGGTCGAGGAGGAAGAGGGGATCCGCGTGGCCATCGTCGGCCGGCCGAACGTCGGCAAATCCTCGCTGCTGAACGCCATCCTGGGCGAGGAGCGGGTCATCGTCAGCCCCATCCCCGGGACCACTCGGGACGCCATCGACACGCCCATCGAGTGGGAGGGGAAAAAAATCGTCCTCGTGGACACGGCGGGGATCCGACGCCGGGGGCAGATCCAGCCAGGGATCGAGCGTTACAGCGTCCTGCGGGCCCTGCGGGCGATCCAACGCAGCGATGTGGTCCTCCTCGTCCTGGACTCCCGGGAGGGCGTCACGCATCAAGACGCGGTGATCGGCGGGATGGTGGTCGAGGAGGCCCGCAGCGTGATCCTCGTGGTCAACAAGTGGGACCTCATGCTGGATGAACGGGGGCGGCCGCGCGTGAAGCCCGAGGAGTTCGTCCAGCAGATCCGCCAGACCCTGAAATTCCTCGATTACGCGCCAATCCGTTTCGTGTCCGCGAAGACCGGCTATGGGGTTCCCGGGCTGCTCCCCCTAGTCCTCCAGGTGTATCAGGAACGGCACGCCCGCCTGAGCACCTCCGAGCTGAACCGGCTCGTCCAGGAGGCGCTGGAGGCGCAGCCCCCGCCGGTGCGCAAGGGGCGGCCGTTGAAGATCTACTATGTGACCCAGGCGCGCACCGACCCGCCGACGATCGTCTTCTTCGTCAACGACGCGGATCTTGTTCACTTCTCGTATGAGCGCTATCTCGAGAACCGGATCCGCGCCCGCTATCCCTTCACGGGAACCCCGCTCCGTTTGATCTTCCGGGGCCACGAGCGGGAATGAACGATCCGCGGACGCGGTGGCGTCGGGTGATCTCCAACCTAAACCTGAAGAAACAGGATAGGGGGATGGATCGGCTTCCGTCTTCACGTTTTTCGCGCTTGTGGGTCTGGATCGGCATCGGGCTGGGGTGGGCGCTCCTGGCCGCCTGTGGCCCCTCGCCGTTGCTGCGCTCGGCCTCGGTGACCCCGGATCTCCTCACCCCAGACGCGGATGGCCATCACGATGTGGTGGCGATCCGATATGCCTTGGGCCGCAACGCCGTGGTGTCGATCTACTTCCTGGGGGCCGATGGCACCCCCCACTATTTCCGCCGGGAGCAACCTCGGCCTCAAGGGGAATACGAAGTTTTGTTCAACGGGGTGGCTGAGAACCAGCTGCTCCCCGACGGCCGCTACACGTGGGTGGTGGAGGCTCGGGATGGGGTGGAGACCGCCCGGATCACCGGCACCCTCACGGTGAGCGGGTCGAACCCCGAGCCGCTGCGGATCACCGGCTTCAGCGTCTCGCCGCCCGAGATCACCCCGAATCGGGACGGCCTGAGCGACCGGGCGACGATCAACGTGTGCGTGAACCGCCCGGCCCAGCTGATGGTCTATCTCGAGGGCGCCGATGGCGTGCGCTACCCGGTGGCCCGGAAGGAGGTGCAGCAGCGCAAACCGGGGGAGGCGGGCTGCCATATCTTCGATTATGATGCCGGGGTGGATCGCGGCCAGGAGCCGCCGCCCGATGGGGTCTACACGGTCTACGCCATCGCAGAGGATCCCTTGGGGCTACGGGATATGATCACTGGGACCCTCATCCTTCGGGAGGGCGGGGTGCCGCGGGCGGAGATCCTCAACGGTCGGGTGGAATTCCGCTCGGACATCTCCTCCGGGACCGGCGACTACATCCCGGTTTCCCTCGGGGGCTTCCTTTACTTCACGCTGACTGTGCACAACTATGGGTCGGTCCCCATCCGCACCAGCGGCCCCCCACCGGGGACCTGTTATGACCTGGATCAGACCTTCAACGCGCCGCAGCCCGGCCGCCCGGAGGGCTGGGCGGAGGAGTCAGGAGCCTGGCGGGTGGGGATCGACTTTGACACTTCGCTCCGGAACTATCCCTTCCGCTGGGCCGTGGGCCGGCCGGAGGATCTGGAGACCCGGATCATTGACGGGCGGCCGTATTATTACCTGCCGGCCGGGCGGACAGCCCTGGTGACGGGCTGCATTCGGATCACCCGCGTGCCGCCGCGCAACCCGCTTTATTTCTGGGCCGGCCTGATCCACGAGGACGTGGAGATCGCCCCGCTGAACAATCGCGTCGATCCCCGCCGGGTGCTGATCGAGGGGCCGTGAACGGATCGAGGGCGCGGTGGCCTCGGTCCCCAAATGGGAAGGGAAAATGGAGGCCCCCGAAGGGGGCCTCCCTCCAGACCTCCGCCCCGCGGAGTTGTGCGTGGGGGGCGCTCCTGTTATAATATGCAGTTGCGGCCCGGTTTTCTGGGCCGTTGGTCAACGGATCCCTCCGATCCTGTCCAACAACCCGATAGGCAGCCGTTCCGGCTTTTGGCATACGTCGGGTGCCTCCGATGATGCCGGGTGCGGAACCCGTGCTGCCTATTTGCTTTGTAGGGGACGGTGCGTACGGAGCCGTCCCGGGTTCCAGCGCCGCAAGGCGCTCGCCACATTCCGGGGAAAGGAGGTGAACGATGGGGGGGGAGATCCTGACCCTGGGGCGCTCGGAGCTGGCCCGGCTGCTGCGTGCCATCCTGCGGGAGGGGGATCCATGGCAGGCCGCCGGCACCGCCGGGCTTCCTTTTCCACGGGTGGTGGAAGGCATTCACCAGTTGCTCCGTGCAGGAGCGCTCGCCTTCGATGGGGGGCGCCTGCGGCTGACGGAGCCGGGCCTGGCCTTAGCCCGGGACCTGGGGGTTCAGGTCGCACCAGATGTCCGGTGCCTGGCGTGTCAGGGAACCGGGATCGACCTGAGCTTCTTTCAGGAGGTGGCCCGGCGCTATGCGGAGCTGGCCCAAGGCCGTCCCGAACCCTTGGCCGCCTACGATCAGGGCTACCAGACCATCGACTCGGTCATGCGCCGGGTCGCCCTGATGGTCGCCCAGGGGGATGTGGAGGGCAAGGACATCGTGGTGCTGGGGGACGATGATCTGGCCAGCCTCGCCCTGGCCCTGACCGGGTTACCCCGCTCGGTCGTGGTGATCGAGATCGACCGCCGCCTCTGCGACTTCATCGAAAGGGCTGCCCGCCGCGCCGGCCTGGACATCGCCGTCTACTGCCGCAGCCTGACGGAGCGCCTTCCCACCGAGCTCCTCGGGCGCTTCGACACCTTCCTCACCGATCCCACTGAAACCGAACACGGGCTCTTGCTCTTCCTGGAGAAGGGGTTCATGTGTCTGAAGAAGGGGGAGGGCCAAGCCGGCTACTTCGGCATCACCCGCATTGAGTCCCGCCTCGGCAAGTGGCACGTCTGGGAGCGGGAGCTCCTGAACCGACATGCCATCGCCTTCACCCACATCCTGCCGGATTTCAGCCTCTACGCCAACTGGGAGGAGCCGGGGGAGCAGCCCATTCCCGATCTCCCGCCCTTCGCCCGCCCCTCACCCACACCGTGGTATCGCTCAACGTTCTTCCGGGTGGAGACGCTCCCCGAGTTCCAGCCGCCGGAGGATTATGTCATCGAGGGCGGGCGGGAGCTTTACGAGGATGAGGACGCCATCGACCGGGTGTGGCGCAGCCCGGATGCGGACACTGCCATCACGGCTTCGGTAATGACTCCGGCCCCAACGCCCTTCCCGACTCAGGTGACCCTGGGGCGGCACATCATCGCCGAGTTCTGGAAGTGCCGGAACCGGGAGCCATTACGGAACCTCAAGCAGGTTCTGGAACATGCGGCGCGCAAGGCCGGCGCCACGCTGCTGAACATGAAGATCCACCGCTTCGTACCGGACGGCTTCTCGGCCCTGGTGCTGCTCGCCGAGTCCCATATCTCCCTTCACGCCTGGCCGGAATACGCCTATGTGGCGGTGGATGTGTTCACCTGCGGGGAGGCGGACCCTGAGGTGATCATCGAGATCCTGAAGGACTATCTCCAGCCCGCCGAGTCCGCTCAGATCACCCTGGAGCGCGGCCTGGGGCCGCTGATGGTCCTCCCCGCCCTGCGGACAGAGGCGGAGGCCGCCTCCCTCCCACTGGGTCGCTGAGCGGGCACGCGCCGTGTTCCATCCCGTTGGCCCACGATCCGTCGGGGCGCCCTTGGGGGCGTCCCGACGCGTTATTCTTTGAGGGAGCGCCATTCCAGCGCCTGGCTCAACAAGGAGATCTGATCCTCGATGTCCAGGGGGCGCACCGGGAGGAGGACGCTGATCGTAGTTCCCTGTTCCCCCTCGCT
>JBEPYX010000088.1:0-6788 GCA_041641155.1 Thermoflexus sp. | reverse complement strand
CCCTCCGCGGGATTGTCCGCAGATCTCCTCTCAATGATTTCTTGCCGCTGGCGGCGCAGGATGGGGAGATCGTCCACGTATAGGCTCAGCACCTTCGCCTCAAATCCCACCTGTTCGGCGATGCTTCGGCTATAGAGTAACCGCCTCTGAGCGATGACGGCGTAGGCCAGTTCCACGGATGCTCGATTCAGCAAGACTATATCCACAGCCATCGTGGGGGCGCCCACTGCGGTCCCGCTCATCCTGTATGTGGGGCGTGTGGATCAGATGTACCTGCCGCTGATCATCCACCGTGCGCCGTAGGTGACGAGGGTTCCTCACATCGTTCAACGCTACTGGCCGGCCCGCGGGAGGGCGGAGGCCCATATGGAGGAGATCTTCGCTCGGCTGGCCGCGGAGGGCCGTTCGGTCACCATCGCCACGACCGACGCGCCGGATTTTGAACGATTCTGGGATCCTCATCGCCGCGCGGGAGGGTTCGCGGCGGGGTGTCCACATCCGATATTTCCCGGTCCGCCATCTGCCCGCATCTCCGCGGGCATATCCGGCGCTGTGCTGCCTGCGCTGGGGCCTGTCGGCCCTCCCGCACGCGCCCGAAGCCTGGCTCCATCCGCTGGACCCCCTGGGTGCTGGACCTCCGGCGCTGGCTGCAATCCGCGGTGGAGCCCTTCGATCTGGTGGCGGGGATGACCATCTGTTTGGAACCGTTGCTAGAAGCGGGGCTGCGCTTCGCCCGCCGGCGGGGGATCCCCTTTGTGGTTTACCCCCTCACCCACTTGGGGGCCGGGCCACGTCCCGGAGCTGATGCCCTGAGCCGATTCTACACGATGCGTCCCCAAGTCGCCCTGGTGCAGGCCGGCGACCCCCTGATGGCCCAGACGCCGACCGAGAGGGCCTTTGATGAATGCCAGGGGTGCCGGGGGGGAAGATCCACTCGGCCAGGCCCAGGGTGGACCCGGAGCAGGTGCTCGGGGGGATACGAGCCGATCCTGGGCCCGCCACGCCTCCCCGTCCCCTCGTCGCCTTCCTGGGGACCATACCCTATAATAGGAGGCATCCCTCTTATCGAAGCCATGCGGGTTCTGTGGCGCGAAGGATGTGCGGCGGCGCTGGCCCCGGCCGGGGCCCCTACCCGCGTGGTTGAGGCTCACCTGGCACGCTTGCCGGAGGCGGAGCGTCGGCGCGTGTGTATGCTAGGCCCGGTGGCGGGGATGGATGTAATCGACCATGGGCGGGATGGTCTGCTCGTCCCCTTTGGGGATGTGCGGGCACTGGCCGAGGCGCTGCAGGATCTGCTGGGGCACCTATAGAAACAGGCGGCGATGGGGGCCATGGGCGAACGGAAGGTGTATCGCGAGCACACCTGGTACCGAAAGTATCCGCTCATCCGCCCGCTGTATGCGATGCTGGCTCCGGCTGGGGGGTAGGCCGTGCGGATCCTCCACGTTGTCCATCAATATCCCCCGGACCGCGTGGGGGGGACGGAGCTTTCGACCCAGCAGGTGGCTCGGGAGTTGGCCCGGCGCCGCCATGAGGTAGCCATCTTTTACCGGCGGAGCGCGCCGGGGAGCGGTTGCGCGGAGCGGATGGAGGAGGGGGTGCGGGTGTGGGCGGCCTGGGCCGGCGTCCTCACCCCCGCCCGCCGCTTCCGGGCGCTCTTTGGCGAACCTATTCTGGCCCGCGCGTTCGATGAGGTCTTGCGGGCCTTCCGTCCGGATGTGGTCCATCTGCAGCATCTCATGGGGCTGCCGCTCTCGATCGTTCGATCCCTCCGCCGCACCGGGATCCCTTACGTGGTCACCTTACATGACTACTGGTGGGTCTGCGCCAACGCCCAGCGGATCACCAATTTCCACCGAAGGCCGTGTGAGGGCCCGCGGGCTTATCTGAACTGCGCCCGATGCGCGATCGCGCGGGCCGGGACGCGGTGGGGGTGGATCGCCTTCCCAGCGCTGGTGGGGCTGATGGCCGAGCGCGCCCGGCGGTTGCGGGCGGTCCTCCAGGGGGCGTCCTGGCTGATCGCCCCCTCCGAGCATATCCGACGATGGTATATCGCCTACGGGGTGCCGGCGGAGCGCATCGTGTTCCTTCCCCATGGGTTGGAGGGCTCGCAGGTGGACCCGGTGCCTCCTCGATCCTCGGGTCCGCCGTTGCGGGTCGCCTACGTGGGGGGCCTGGCCTGGGCGAAGGGGGTCCATGTGCTGCTGGAGGCCATGCAGGGGTTGGAAGGGCAGATCGAGCTTTGGGTGATCGGGGATGCGGAGGCGGAGCCGGAATATGGAGCGGAGCTGCGCGCTCGAGCAGGGCCAGGGGTGCGGTTCTGGGGTCCCTTGCCCCACGAGGAGGTGCGCTGGAAACTCCGCGAGGTCGATCTGGTGGCGGTCCCCTCGTTATGGGAGGAGCCTTTCGCCCGGGTGGTCTCAGAAGCGTTCGCAGCGGGGGTCCCGGTGCTGGTGTCGGATCGGGGGGCCTTGCCCGAGCGGGTGCGGGATGGGGTGGATGGCTGGGTGCTTCCGGCGGGGGATGTGGAGGCCTGGCGGGCCGCGCTGGTCCGTCTGGTTGAGGATCTGGAGGCCCTCCCCCGGCTGCGCATGGGCGTCCGCCCGCCGATGACGCTGCGGGAGCAGGTGGATCGGCTGGAAGCTCTCTACGCGGAGGCTGCCGGCCGGGGCGACCGGTCGATCCGGATCGCGCCGGTTTGAGCGGAAGGGGATGAACCTCGAGAGGATGCTCTGGAGAGGTCGGTGGCTTTTGTTGCTTCTCCCCCTGGCCCTGGCCGGGTGCTCGGAGTGGGTGGATGCAGATCAGGTTCGAAGGGACCCTACCGTGGAGGCCTGGCTTGGGCCTTCCGACTCCGTGGGCCAGACCTTCGTCGCCCGTCATGCCGGCCTGCGGGGGATAGAGGTGGGGTTGGAGCCGGAGCCTGGCACGCAAGGGGAGATCCAGTTAGAGCTCCGGCCCCGCGAAGGACCGCGCAGTCTCCTTCGCTCCGCACGCCTATCCTTGTCCGCCAACGCGGCGCCAGGGTTCTATCGCCTGACGTTTGACCCCATCCCGGACTCCCATGGAAAAGGATATGAGGCGGTGCTGCGCTTTTCCGGCTCCGGGCGGGTTCGGGTGAGGGCAGGGCCGTGGGATGCTTACCTTGATGGCGCGCTCTATGTGAACGGACAGCCTGTGGAGGCTCAACTGATCTTCCGCCTGGTCTATGAGGGCCGTTGGATCCTCCTAGATCTCTTCCACGCCGCCGGGGTCGGGTTGATCCTCATCGGGGTGGCGCTCTGGCTCTACGGGTTGCCTGGGTGGGCACTGCTGGCGCTGGGAAGGGGAGACCAGGCGAGCGCGTGGGGATGGGCGGATTGGGTCGGGCGGGGAGTGGGAGTGAGCCTGGCCCTGTATCCGGTGCTCTTCCTGTGGGCCGATGTCCTGGGCATCCGGCCGGGGCCACTTTGGATTGGGGTGCCGGCGGCGTTAGGGATCGCGATCATCCTCCTCGGGGCCCGATGGTGGCGGGGGAAGCCTTGGCGTTCCTGGCGGGCAGCGTTTGGAGGACCCGGTGGGGCCTTGATCGGGGTCCTCGCGCTGGCCGTAGCAGTCCGGCTGCTGGCCGTGCGCGGCCTGGAGTCCCCCATGTGGGGGGATGGCTTCCAGCACACCGTCATCGTCCAGCTACTGCTGGATCATGGCGGGCTCTTTCGAAGCTGGGAGCCCTACGCGCCGATCGAGAGCTTCACCTACCATTTTGGCTTCCATAGCGCCATAGCACTTCTCGCTTGGGCGATGGGCTGGCCTTCCGATCGGGCTGTCCTCATTGGGGGGCAGATCCTGAACGTCCTGTCTGCTCTGGCGCTCTATCCCCTGGCCCGTCGGCTGGCGGGAGGATCGGCATGGGCAGGGGTAGTGGCTGTGACCTTGCCGGCCCTGCTTTGGCCGATGCCGATGTTCTACGTGAATTGGGGGCGCTACCCTCAGCTCGCGGGGCAGGTGATCCTACCGGCCCTTGTCGTTCAGACGTGGGACGTGCTGGAAAGCCGGCGATGGAACGGGGGCGCGATTGCTCTCTTGGCCTGTATGATCGCTGGCTTGGCGTTGACGCACTATCGAGTTCTGGCGTTCTACGGAGCCTTCATCGGGGCCTGGGCTCTTGTTCGCTGGCTGCATCTGCCGGGCCCCACGCGCCGGGCCCAGGCCTTCCGGCTGCTGGCCGCCGGGGGATTGGCTGCCGGCCTGCTCATCCCATGGCTGCTCCGGCTGGGGGAAGGACGGCTTCCCGAGCTGTTGCTTCAGATGATGAGAACAGGATCCGGTGAGAGCCCGATCCCCCTCTCCTGGAAGGATCTGTTGTTCTACATGCCCGGTTGGGGATGGGTCCTGGGAGCCATCGCATTAGGGGTGGGGATGATCCGACGGCCAGCAGAAATCGGGCTCCTGCTTGCTTGGTGGGGAGGGGTTTACCTAATCGCTACCCCACAGCTCCTACGCCTGCCAGGATCCGTGGTGATCGGCGGCTTTACCTTCTGGATCGCCTTCTACTTGCCGATGGCCCTCCTGATCGGTGCGGCCCTCGGCGAACGCTTGCTGCCTTGGCTCTGGGGGGGACGATATCGGTGGGCAGGTGTGGCGCTGATGGGGATCGCCGGGCTATGGGGGGCGCGGGACCGGCTGCATGAGGTCCAGCCAGGACGCTACGCTCTGCTGACCCGGCCGGATCGGGAGGCAATGGCCTGGATCCAGCACCATCTGCCGGAAGGGGCCCGTTTCCTGATCAACGGCTTTCTCGCCTATCAGGGGCAGGATGCGGTGGGGAGCGATGGGGGGTGGTGGCTCCCGCTCCTGGCCCGCCGGGCGGCGCTGATCCCTCCTCTCCCGTATGCTATCGAACGCACACGCGATCCGCTGCTTGCGGCACGCCTCCGAGAATGGATCGCCCGCCTGACCGCCGGGGATCCCCAGGCCGTCCGGGAGCTCGCCGGGCAAGGGTGGTGCTACGTATATATAGGGCAGCGCCAGGGGCGGGTCAACGCCCCCGGCCCCCCTCTGTGGATCCCTGAGGCAATGCGCGGCGGTCCCTGGGAGGTGCGCTACCACCAGGATTTTGTTTGGATCTTCAAATGGCAGGATTGCCCGGAAGGCTAAACGCCAGGAGTAGCCCGAAGAGGGTATAGACGGAGGAGCTGGATTTGGATAGGATCTCAAGCGAACCTTTGTGATCTAAGCTCTAAGAGGAGGCAGCGATGTTGCAAAGGTGGCGATGGGTGGTCCTAGCGTTGGTCCTGTTCGGACTGGTGGGCCCGGCATGGGGGGCCCCTCCCGGATCGTTCACTGTGGATTTTAACATCCAGAACATGGGGTCTTCCTCAGCCAACATTATGGTGAATTTTATCAATCCGGATGGAACTTCGGCGGGCACGAAAACCTTTTTGAACGTGCCTCCGGGAGGGTCGGCCTATTTCAACCCTGCTCTTCACACTTTAGATGGAGGGGGAGCTCTGCCATCCGGCTGGTGGGGCGCGGCGGTGGTGAGCGCGGACCAGCCGGTTTCTGCGATCGCTACGGTAGCGAATAACCTCTCTGGGTCCCAATATGTTTCCGACGCTTACCCGGGGATTGGGGAGCCTTCCGATACGGTCTTCGCCCCGATTGTAATGGCGAAGCTGGGCCCCTGGAACACTCGAATGGCGATCCAGAACGCGGGTTCCTCCCCGGCGGATGTCATGATCCGCTTTATCAGCGGGGGCAATGTGGTGGCCACCCAAGCCATCAATGGCCTCCCGCCAGGGGCCTCGGCCTTGGTGGATCAATACGATAACCCCAACCTTACCAACTTTAATGGCTCCGCCATCATCATCGCCACGCAGCCGATCGCGGTCACGGTGGATGAATACCGGACGACGGGAGGGTTGCTGGTCTCATATGCGGCACTGCCCCTTAGCAAGGCAAGCACCACCCTGTATATGCCTGGTTACATCAACGCGTATGGCCCGTGGACTACAGACTTCACCATCATCAACACTGCCTCGAGCGCGGCCACGGTGCAGATTCAGTTCACCAATGGCCAGACTCTGAACTGCTCCGTCCCGCCGAACGGCAGCCTTTACCTGAACCCGGCCGTTGGGGTTTATGGGGGGTGCACGGGTGGGCCGCTGGCCAGCAACTTTTATGGAGCGGCCACGGTGACCTCGAACCAGCCCCTGGTGATCGCCTACAACATTGCCAATACCCTGGGCCCGGGCGATCGGGCCATCGGATACACTGCCTTCTCCCCCGCCGACGTGGGGACCAAGATGGCGGTGCCCCTGATCGAGAATCAATATGGCGGCGGTCAATGGGTCACCACGTTCTCGGTTCAGGTGATCGGTGGGGGGACCGCTGATCTGACTTTGCAGTATTCAGGGAACATGGGGACATATACGTGGTCTGGGACCATCACGGACGCCCGGACCTTCAACCAGCTGGCTGATGGTCATGTTCCCGCGGGCTTCCTGGGCAGTGTGACGATCACCTCGAATAAGCCTATCGCGGTGATCGGCGATCAGAACAGCTTGATCCTCTCTGGGGATGTAGCGGCAGGCTTCCCAGGGATAAAGGTGCCGTAGGTGCCCCTGCAGGGTAAGCGGGGCAAAGATCGGCTGGGGTGCGGGTGCGCACCCCAGCGTTTTTTGTGCAGCCTGCACGCTTAATCGCATCGCCTTATGGAACGAAGACGACTCGATCGCTAACACGTTCCTTTCGCCTACCAAAGCTCTGGAGGGAGAGGAATGCCCTGGTTTCGGGTCTTTTGCTGGCTG
>JBEPYX010000087.1:0-6870 GCA_041641155.1 Thermoflexus sp. | reverse complement strand
GCGGAAGGGGGCGCGGGAGGTGCTGGAGGCGGCGGCCCTCACCTACGTGGCCGCCCTCGCCCAGGCCCTCTCCACCCTCGCCTACTACGCCCTCCTCGCCCTCGGCATGCGCCGATCCGAAGAATAAACGAGTGGCATTGGGGGAACGAAGCTCACCCCTTGAACGTTGACAGCCTTCACCCTTAGAGCTACAGTTGAAATTGCCGATGGGGGAGTAGCAGCCGGACGTCGACGTCCGGAGGCGGGGCCGTCAACACGGGATCCGAACGGGTCCCCGGTTCCGCCAGCCGGGATCCCCGGATTTGCGAGACCTTCGGCCGATGTCCGCCGCGGGCGGCCCGTCGGTTGAAGGTCTCGTCTGTTTATGAACGAAGGGCCCTAGCCCTCCGGAAGCGAACGCGGGCGGACCGCCCCGGGCGGCGGCGATTCACCCATCCACCTGGCTTTCCGGAGGAGGAAGATAATGGAATTCCCATTGTGGGCTTGGATCCTATTCCACCTCATCGTGGCCGTGATGCTGGCCGTGGATCTGGGCGTGTTCCATCGAAACGCCCATGAGGTGAAGTTCAAGGAGGCGGTGATCTGGAGTGTCGTGTGGATCGTGGTGGCCCTCGCCTTCAACGCTTTGATCCTCCTGGCCTGGGGGCACGAGCCCGCCCTCCACTTCCTCACGGCTTACCTGGTGGAGAAATCCCTCAGCGCCGACAACATCTTCGTCTTCGCGGTGATTTTCTCCTACTTCGCCGTCCCCGCGGCTTACCAGCACCGCGTGCTCTTCTGGGGGATCCTGGGCGCCGTGCTGATGCGGGCGGCGTTTATCTTCGCCGGCGTCCAGCTCCTCAAGATGTTCCACTGGATGATCTACGTCTTCGGCGCCTTCCTGGTCTACACGGGGATCCGCCTGGCTCGGCGCAGCGAGGAGGAGGTGCACCCGGGACGCAACCCGCTCCTTCGCCTCGCCCGCCGCTTCCTACCGATCACGTCGGCCTATTACGGACAGCGGTTCGTGGTCCGCGAGGGCGGACGCTGGATGGCCACGCCGCTTTTGGTGACCCTGCTCGTGGTGGAGAGCACGGATCTGATGTTCGCCGTTGACTCGGTGCCCGCGGTGCTGGCGATCACCCCCGAGCCCTTCATCGCCTACACCTCGAATATCTTCGCCATCCTTGGCCTGCGGGCCCTCTACTTCGTGCTGATCGGGCTGATCCAGCGGCTCCGCTACCTCCACTTCGGGCTCGCCGTGATCCTGGTTTACATCGGCTTCAAGATGCTCCTGTCGGATCTGGTGAAGATCCCGCCGGCCCTCTCTTTGGGCATCGTGCTGCTGGTCCTCCTGATCAGCGGCCTGGCCTCCGGGATCGCAGCGCAGCGGGAGAAGGCCCAAACTCTCCCCCCGAAGTGAGGGCGAGGAACCTGGGGTGAAGATGGCGCGCCAGCTCAGCCTGTTCGATTCGCGCGCGAAGCCCGTCCTGACGCCCGAGACCCCGCTCGCCCAGGCCCGCCAGGCCTTCGCGGAGCACCTGAGAAGCGGGGACTACTCCAAGCACACGGTTTACTTCTTCGTCCACGACCTCCAGTTGCTGGGGCGGTGCCTGGGGGAGGAACGACCCATCGGGGCCATTGGCCTGGACGACCTTCACGATTTCGTGGACTGGCTGCGCCGCCGCCGGGGGGTCCCATGCTCCCCGAAATCCCTCCGGCGGCGGATCACCTCGGTGAAGGCGTTCTTCCGCTGGCTGCACGAGGACCTCCAAGTCCTGCCGCGGAACCCGGCGGCCGAACTGGTCTACCCCGAGGCCGCGGAGCCCCTCCCCGAGGTCCTGACGCCGGAGCAGGTCCGCTCCGTTCTTGAGGCCGCCGCGGGGTTCCGGCAGGAGGGCGACGCCCGCCCGCTGACGCTGGTCACCCTGTTGCTCCACACCGGGCTAAAGAAGGGTGAGGTGGTCGCCCTGCGCCTGGACCACTTCGACCTGCGCGAGCCGGCGGTGTGGATCCGCTACGCCCATCCCCGCTACCGCCATAAGGAGCGCAAACTGCCCCTCCCGCCGGAGTGGCCGGAGCTGTTCCGGGAATACCTCCGCCAGTATCGGATCGGGGGGCGGGTGTTCCCCTGGACACCCCGGAACTTAGAATACGTGCTGGAGGATGTGGCCCGGCGCGCGGGTATAGCGCATCTCTCGTTTGAGACCCTCCGATGGACATGCGCGCTGCGGGATTTCGTTCAGGGAATGGAGCCAGAGGCGTTGCGCCGGAAGCTGGGGCTCTCCGAGATCCAATGGCGGGATGTGTCTCAACGCCTGCGGGCCCTGGCCGGACACCTCGAAACGCCCTAAAGGCCCCCGAGGTCCGCCCCAACCCAGGTTCTATCCTCCCTCGCTCCCCACGGTTACACCCCGATGGACATCAGCTCCCGGGGGAACGTCGTCAGGGACTCCCCCTCGGTCTCCGTCACCACCATAACATCCTCGATCCGGACGCCCCCCTTCCCGGGCAGGTAGATCCCGGGCTCGACGGTGAAGGTCATGCCCGGCGCCAGCGGGACGGTGTTCCCCGCCACGATAGAGGGAGGCTCGTGGATCTCCAGCCCCAGCCCGTGGCCGGTGCGGTGGGTGAAATAGCGGCCGTACCCCGCCGCCTCGATCACCGCGCGGGCGGCCCGGTCCACCACCTCCGCCGGGATCCCCGGCCGCACCGCCGCCCGCCCTGCGGCGTTGGCCTCCCGCACCACTTCATAGATCCGGCGCCATTCTGGATCCGGCTCCCCTACGGCGAAGGTGCGGGTGAGGTCCGAGACGTAACCCTCCACCACCACCCCGAAATCCACGATCACCAGCTCCCCCCGCTCCATCGGGCGGTCCGACGGGGTGGCGTGGGGCAGTGCCGCCGGGGGCCCAGCCGCCACGATAGGCTCAAACGCCAGGGAATCGGCCCCCGCCGCGAAGCAGGCCTGGATCAGCCGCCGGGCCGCTTCCCGCTCGGTCATCCCAATTCGAACCTGCGGCAGCCACATGCGCAGCGCCTCCTCCGCGACCGCGACCGCCCGCCGCATCGCGGCGATCTCCTCCGGCCCCTTGACCATCCGCAGCCGCGCCAGTAGGGGCTCCGCTGAAATGGGCTCAGGGGGCCGGAAGGTCTGGGCCAGGAGGGACCATTCCATCACCCGCATGGCCAGGGTCTCAACGGCAATGGGCCGGCCAACCCCCAGGGCCTCCGCCGCCGCCTGGAAGGCCCGGCCGGGCCCTTCCTCGTCCGTGTAAGGGAAGAGCCGCCATGGGATCGCCGCTGCCTGGGCTTTCTCGGCCTCGAAAGCCGGCAGGATGAGCGCCGGCTCGCCCTCCAGGGGGAAGAGGGCCACGATGGGGCGCTCCGTCCGGTGGAAGGCCAGGCCGGTGAGGTAGAACAGATTGGCGCCAGGGACCAGGGCCACCCGCTCAATCCCCTCCCGCGCCATCTCCTCCCGCAAGCGAAGCCAGCGTGTGGAAGACATGGCGGCCTCCAAATCCATCGGGGATGGTTTGGTGGATCATGGTGCATCTGCCGAAAGTTTGACAAATCGCGCCCCTTATGGCAACATACAATCCCGGCATGGGCCGGGACCCCGTCGGGTTCTCTCCTCACATCCGATCCCCCGCGTGCCGTCGGGTTTCCCCCGTCGGTGCGGGGCTTGGGTATTTCCGGCACCGGGTTGGCGCGCTCGCCCCCGGTGCCTTTTTTATTGAGGCGGGCTGCGGAACAGCGCACTGATCGGAGGAGCCCATATGTCCACGGTTCGCCTGCCTGGCGCAGCCGATATCCACGTGCATTTGCGGGAGCCCGGGGACACGCACAAGGAGGATTTCGCCACCGGGACGGCGGCGGCGCTGGCCGGCGGCGTGGTCACGGTGCTGGCGATGCCCAACACCCGCCCCCCCATCGCCGATCCGGCCACGTTCCAGGAAGCGGCACGGCGCGCCCGCGCCCAGGCCCGCTGCGAGGTCGGCTTGTTCGTCGGCGGCACAGAGGAGAACGCGGCGGTCGCGGCGGTCCTGGCCCCACAGGCCGCTGGGCTGAAGCTCTACCTCGACGCCACCTACGGCCCCCTGCGCCTGGAGGGGCTGCCCGCGATCCTGCGCCACTTCGAGACCTGGCCCGGCCCCCGTCCGATCGCCGTTCATGCTGAAGGGCGGACGGTGGCGATGGTCCTGGGGCTGGTCGCCCTCTTCCGCAAGCCGGTTCACTTCTGCCATATCAGCCGGCGGGAGGAGATCCTTTTGATCCGCCGGGCGAAGGAGCGGGGGCTGCCGATCACCTGCGAGGTCACGCCCCATCACCTTTTCCTGACTGAGGACGATCTCCCCCGGCTCGGCCCGTTCGGCATCATGCGGCCGCCCCTGGCGACGCGGGCCGACCGGGACGCGCTGTGGGCGAACCTCGCGGTGGTGGATGCGGTGGCGACGGACCACGCCCCGCACACCGTCGAGGAGAAACATGGCCCTCACCCGCCGCCCGGGGTGCCGGGCCTCGAGACGATGCTGCCGCTGCTGCTCACCGCCGTCGCCGAAGGCCGCCTGTCCCTGGAGGAGGTGATCCGGCTGACCGCCACCGGCCCGCGGCGGATCTACGGCCTCCTCGAGCCGCCGCAGACCTGGGTGGAGATCGAGTGGGGGGGACCGTGGACGATCGCCCGCGAGGGGTTATTCACCCGGTGCGGCTGGACCCCCTTCGAGGGGATGACGGTGCGGGCGCGGGTGCGCCGTACTGTCCTGTGGGGCCGCGTGGTGTTTGAGGACGGGAAAGTCCACGTGCCCCCCGGATCGGGGCGCGTGCTGTTCGTGGAGGCTTCGTCGGGCTGATGGGGGCTGCTCCCAACGGCCCCCCCCACAGCCCTAAGGCCTTCGCCCCAGGGAATCGGAAGGGTGCCGGGGCGCCCGGCGCCCGGATCCCAGTTCAATTCTCAACTGGAGGAGGTGAACGATGGTGAACCGACCGCGCCTGTTCCAGTTCGATGGCACGGCTCAGCGGGAGCCCGTCAACCCCCACAACGGCTTTTACATGCAGGACATCCTCTCGGTCTCCCAGTTCAACCGGGAGAACCTCGCCTACCTCTTCGACGTCGCCGAGGAGATGCGGGAGCTGGTCCGCCGGGTGGGGTCCTGTGACCTCCTCAAGGGGTATGTGATGGCCTGCGTCTTCTACGAGCCCAGCACCCGCACCAGCTCCTCCTTCATCGCGGCGATGGAGCGCCTGGGCGGGGCCGTCATCCCCATCACCCAGGGCGTTCAATTCTCCTCGGTCGCCAAGGGCGAGTCGCTCCCCGACACCATCAAAACCCTCGAGCAGTATTCCGATGTGATCGTCCTGCGGCACCCGGAGGTGGGGGCGGCGAAGATCGCCGCCGAGGTGGCCGAGGTGCCGGTGATCAACGCTGGCGACGGCATCGGCGAGCACCCCACTCAAGCCCTCCTCGATCTCTTCACCATCCAAGAGGAGCTGGGCCGCATTGACGGGCTCCACATCGCGATGGTGGGGGACCTCCGCTTCGGGCGCACGGTGCATTCCCTCACCAAGCTGCTCATGATGTATGACGTCCGCCTCTCCTTCGTGTCGCCGGAGATCCTGCGCCTGCCCCTCGATCTCATGAACGCGGTGCGCGCCAAGGGGATCCCGGTGTATGAGACCTACGATGTGGCCGACGTGATCGAGGACGTGGACGTGCTCTACGTGACGCGGGTGCAGAAGGAACGCTTCACCGATCTCAACGCTTACGAGCAGGTGAAGAATTACTACGTGATCACCCCCGAGCTGATGCGGCGGGCCAAGGAGCGGATGATCGTGATGCACCCCCTGCCCCGCGTCGGGGAAATCGACCCGGCGGTGGATCGGGATCCGCGGGCGGCTTACTTCCGCCAAGTGGCCAACGGCCTCTACATCCGGATGGCCCTGCTGGCCGCCGTGTTGGGCAAAGCGTAAGGGGAGGGCGGCGGATGGCCTTCTTGGAACAGCTGGATAAGCGGACCCGGGGGGCACGCCTGGGCCTCTGCGTGGGGCTGGATCCGGTCCCCGCGCGCCTCCCCACCTGGGCGCGTCGGCACCCGGATCCCGCCCTCGCCTTCCTGCGCTGGATCGTTGAGGCGACGGCGGAGGTCGCGGCAGCCTATAAGCCCAACCTGGCCTTCTACCTGGCCTTGGGGACCTCCGGCTTGGAGACCCTGCAGGCTGTCCGCGCCGCGATCCCCCCAGAGATCCCGGTGATCCTGGATGGGAAGTTCGGGGACATCGGGTGGACCGCCGAGGCCTACGCCCAGTTCGCCTTCGAGGTCCTCCGGGCGGATGCGGTGATCCTGAACCCCTTCCTCGGGCCGGAGGCGTTGCGCCCGTTCCAGCGGTGGGCGGGCCGCGGAATCTTCCTCTTGATCCGGACCTCCAACCCGGGCGCGGAGGCGGTGCAGGAGCTGCCGGTTCGGGGAGAGCCCTTCTACCAGGCCCTGGCGCGGCAGGCGATGGGCTGGCCGGGGAGCGAGGGGATGGGCTTCGTGGTGGGGGCGACCGTCCCCCACGCCCTGGCTGCCCTCCGCCGGCTGGCCCCGGACCGTTGGTTCCTGATCCCTGGGATCGGGCCTCAAGGGGGCGATGTGGAGATGGTGAAGGCCATGGCAGGGCCGCCCGCCCTGATCGCCGCCTCCCGAGAGATTCTGGAGGCCCCCGACCCCGGTGCGGCCGCCCGCGCCCTCATCGCACGCTTGCAGGCGGCTCCGGAAGGACCGCCCCTTCCAGGGACAGCGCGGGCCTTGGCCCGATGGCTGCATGAGGCCGGCTGCATTCGCCTCGGGGAGTTCGTCCTGAAATCCGGACAGCGCTCGCCTATCTACCTGGACCTGCGGCGGCTGGTCT